>JAPOJL010000043.1 GCA_029978425.1 Actinomycetota bacterium | reverse complement strand
AGACGATCATCGTGTATTTGATGTATGCAGCTGTCGCGCTGACTCACTACTATCTATTTAAGACGCGATGGGGACTTCGTACTCGCGCTGTTGGGGAGCATCCCACAGCCGCAGATTCAGTGGGTATCAAGGTAAATGCACTTCGCTTTAGAAATGTAATTATCGCTGGCGCAGTTGCTGGTCTCGGGGGCGCATATTTCACCGTAGGCGCGGTAGGTGCATTCAGTAAGGAGATGACTGCCGGTAAAGGATTTATTGCCCTGGCAGCGCTGATTTTTGGTCGTTGGAGCCCACTTGGCGCGGTAGCTGCGGCGCTTCTCTTTGGCTTTGCCGACAACCTTCAAGTCGTTCTCTCCATTATTGGAACCGGAATTCCAAGCGAGTTCTTGTTGATGGTTCCTTACATCGCAACCATCATCGCAGTCTCTGGATTCGTAGGACGAGTGAGGGCTCCCGCAGCAGATGGAATTCCATATTCGCGAGGCGGCTCACATTGATTGACTGGGAATTACTCCGCCGCGAAGCAATCGTGGCGATGAAGAAGTCGTATTCGCCTTATTCTAAGTTTCCTGTTGGGGTAGCCGGTTTAGTAAGTGATGGACGCATTGTTAGCGGTTGCAATGTTGAAAATGCCAGCTATGGACTGACTTTGTGCGCCGAGTGCTCGATGATTTCAAATCTCGCAATGACAGGTGGCGGAAGAATTCTTGCCGTGGTCTGCGTTGATCAACATGGGGAATTGCTCTCTCCGTGCGGACGTTGCAGACAACTTCTCTTCGAACATGGCGGACGAGAATTGCAATTGCTCACCCCTGATGGCCCTCAAACAATGTCGGTAATTTTGCCTTGGGGTTTTGGTCCCGAAGATCTTCCAAAGTAGTGTGAACATTGGCTGAAGCATTCGCCGCTGTTGAAATCATCGCAGCAAAACGTGATCGCCACGAACTCAGTGATGCCCAAATCGATTGGGTTGTCGATGCTTACACTCGTGGCATTGTTGCTGATGAACAGATGTCAGCCCTTCTCATGGCAATACTTCTCAATGGAATGAACGCTCGGGAAATCTCGCGCTGGACTGATGCCATGATCAACAGTGGTGAACGCATGTCATGGTCTGCGCTCACGATTCCTACCGTAGATAAGCACTCAACTGGTGGTGTTGGCGACAAAATTACTCTTCCGCTTGCTCCTCTTGTTGCGGCATGTGGAGCTGCAGTTCCACAACTTTCAGGTCGTGGACTCGGTCATACCGGTGGAACTCTCGATAAATTAGAAGCCATCCCTGGCTGGCGAGCATCGTTATCGAACGCGGAAATGCTCAAAGTTCTGCAAGATGTTGGAGCGGTTATCTGTGCTGCAGGCGCCGGATTAGCCCCCGCCGATAAGAAGCTCTATGCGCTCCGTGATGTCACAGCTACGGTTGAAGCGATTCCACTTATTGCATCATCAATCATGTCGAAAAAGATTGCTGAAGGCACAAGCGCATTGATTCTTGATGTGAAAACAGGCAGTGGTGCTTTTATGTCAGATCCTAAGCGCGCCGAAGAATTAGCTCGCACAATGGTCTCACTCGGCACTCGAGCCGGTGTTAAAACCCGCGCGCTGGTAACCGCAATGGATGTTCCACTCGGACTTACTGCGGGTAATGCACTTGAAGTACGTGAATCTGTCGAAGTTTTAGCTGGCGGCGGACCTTCTGATGTTGTTGAACTAACTGTTCTGTTGGCGCGCGAAATGCTCGATGCTGCTGGTGTAAAGAATGCAAAAGATCCTGCTGTTGCATTGAAAGATGGCAGTGCAATGGATAAGTGGCGCGCCATGATTGCTGCGCAAGGCGGAAATCCAGATGCACCTCTTCCTGTTGCTCGCGAGAAGCAGGTTGTTACTGCGGAGAAGTCCGGAACTATTTCTTCCATGGATGCTCTTAAAGTTGGCGTGAGCGCGTGGCGTTTGGGTGCCGGTCGTGAGCGACAAGGTGAAAAAGTCCAAGCAGGTGCAGGAATTGAGATTCATGCCAAACCAGGAGAGAAGATTGAAGCAGGAGCGCCACTTTTCACGCTACACACGGATGAACCAGAACGATTTGCTCGAGCCCATGAAGCGCTCCATGGCGCAGTAATGATCTCCACAGATGGATTCGTTGCTCCACGTTTACCCCTTGTTGTGACACGTATTGATTCTCATGACCTCACTTGATTTCACTCCGACACTCGATCAGATAAGAGCGCTTCCCAAAGCCTTACTTCATGATCACTTAGATGGTGGCTTACGTCCAGAAACCATTATTGAGATTGCTAACGAGATTGGTTATGACAAATTACCAACGAAGGACCCGGAAAAACTAGCGGCCTGGTTTGAGGAATCCTGTAATTCTGGCTCCTTGGTGCGTTACCTCGAGACTTTTGACCACACCATCGCTGTTATGCAGCGCCGTGAAGATTTGATTCGAGTAGCTCGTGAATGCGTTATCGATTTGGCTCGCGATGGCGTGGTCTATGCCGAGGTGCGCGGTGCTCCTGAACTTTTTACCACCCAAGGTTTGAGTATCGACAAAGTTGTTGAAGCAACACTTGAAGGCTATCGACAAGGTATGGAACTTGCTCGAAGTGAAGGCCATCAGATTCGGGTTGAATCAATTCTCTGTGCGCTTCGGCAAAATCATCGCGATCGCGAAGCGGCAAAAGCAGTAGTGAAGTATCGTGATAAAGGCGTCGTGGGATTTGATATCGCAGGTCCTGAAGATGGTTTCCCTCCGACTAATCAATTACAGACTTTTGAATACTTACGTCGTGAGAATGCACATTTCACAATCCATGCTGGTGAAGCTTATGGACTTCCTTCGATTTGGGAGGCGATTCAATACTGTGGAGCTGAACGTCTAGGACATGGAGTGCGCATCATTGACGACATCGATTTCTCTACCGATAAACCAGCACTAGGAAGGCTCGCCGCCTACATTCGAGATCGCAGAATTCCATTGGAAATCTGTCCCACTTCAAATCTACAAACCGGTGCTGCTAAGACAATTGCAGAACACCCCATCGGAAAACTCTCTGAACTCCGTTTCCGCGTCACCGTGAATACTGATAATCGATTGATGTCACGAACTTCTATGACAAATGAGATGTATCAATTAGTGAAAGCCTTCAATTGGACGCTTGCAGATTTACAACGCGTCACGGTGAATGCGATGAAAAGCGCATTTATACCCTTCGAAGAGAGACTTCACATCATCGAAGAGGTTGTAAAACCAGGTTTTGCAAAAGTGGCGGGCTAGATTCCGATTGGGTGCCAGACCGTCTTATATTCCATAAACGAGAGAATACGAGAGGGGGATTTTTCAGCGCCAAAACGGTGAATTCTCTTGAGATTTTCCGTTCCAGCGATACGAAGATCTGCTTCAGATTTTGTATCAACTCCGCTCAGGTCTAGTCCATCTACTTCCATGTGAGATGCAAGCCAGGGTGTGAGTTCGGAAGTAAGTCCGGTAAGGATATTTACAACTCCAGCGGGAACGTCAGAGGTGGCAAAACACTCAGCCAGAGTGATTCCAGGCAGTGGTCGTTTCTCACTTGTAATGAGAAGCGCAGTATTTCCACCAGCAAGAACTGGAGCAAGACCACGAACCACGCCGAGAAGCGAAGATTTCTGATCAGCAACAATTCCAACAACTCCAAGCGATTCAGGAATCGTAAAGTTGTAGTAAGGACCAGCAATTGGATTTGTACTTCCCGCTGTGCTTGAAATCTTATCGGTCCAACCTGCGTACCAAACCCAGGTATCAATCGCTTCTTGTACTTGAGACAACGCAGCTTTTGGCGTTACACCCTCAAGAGCAACAATTTCAGCCACAAATTGTTCAGTGCGACCTTCCATGATTTCTGCGATGCGATAGAGGATCTGTCCACGGTTATATGCCGTTGCACTACTCCATTGTGGATGAGCGTTCTTTGCAGCAACAACAGCATCACGGAGATCTTTACGAGAAGCTTGGGCGGGATTTGCAACAAATTTACCTTTTGAATCATTCACAATATAAGAGCGTCCAGATTCGCTACGAGGAAATGCTCCACCAATAAACAACTTATATGTCTTCTTCACATCAAGGCGCATTAGTGGGCTCCTTTAATGTATGCCGCAAGTCCATGGCGCCCACCCTCGCGGCCCCATCCTGATTCTTTATAACCACCAAAGGGGCTCGCTGGATCAAACTTGTTAAATGTATTGGCCCAGATAACTCCGGCTTTAAGTTGGTTACTCGCCCAGAGAATGCGCGAACCTTTATCGGTCCACACGCCCGCAGATAGTCCAAAGGGAGTGTTATTCGCCTTTTCCATCGCTTCTTGAGGAGTTCGGAATGTGAGAACGGAAAGCACTGGCCCAAAAATCTCTTCTCGAGCGATGCGATGCGCCTGAGTTACGCCGGTAAATACTGTGGGCGCAAACCAGAAACCTTTAGATGGAAGTTCACATGGAGCAGACCAGATCTGGGCGCCTTCAGATTCACCTGATTGCGAGAGCTCGCGAATCTTTGCAAGTTGGGCAGCAGAGTTGATAGCGCCTAAATCAGTGTTCTTATCGAGCGGATCTCCAACTCTGATCTTTGACATTCGCACTTGTAACTTATGGAGAAATTCATCATGAATATTCTCTTGTAATAAGAGCCTTGAACCAGCACAACAGACATGGCCTTGATTAAAGAAGATGCCGTTCACTATTCCTTCAACAGCTTGGTCAATAGGTGAATCTTCAAAGACGATATTTGCGCCTTTACCGCCGAGTTCAAGAGTGACTGATTTACCGGAAGTCGCAACGCTTTGTGCGATGAGCTTTCCAACTTCAGTAGATCCTGTAAATGCAATCTTGTCTACGCCAGGATGTTTGACGAGCGCGCTTCCAGTTCGTCCATCACCAGTGATGATATTTACAACACCAGCTGGCAATTCTGCTTGCTGACAGATTTCTGCAAAGAGTAGCGCTGTGAGTGGCGTAGTTTCAGCAGGTTTGAGAACAACTGTGTTACCAGTAGCGAGTGCAGGCGCTACTTTCCATGCCAGCATCAAGAGTGGGAAGTTCCACGGAATAACTTGGCCAACAACACCATGGGGCTTTGGTTGCGATCCATAACCAGCATGCTCCAACTTGTCAGCCCAGCCTGCGTGATAGAAAAAGTGAGCTGCAGCGAGATGAACATCAACATCACGAGTTTCACGGATGGGTTTGCCATTATCGAGCGATTCAACGACGGCAAATTCGCGAGCTCGTTCTTGTAAGAGGCGAGCGATACGGAATAAGTACTTGGCACGTTCTTTTCCGCTGAGTTTTGACCATACTTTCGTGTATGCAGCGCGAGCAGCTTTTACGGCCTTATCGACATCCGCCTCATCGGCAAAAGAGACTTTAGAGAGGATTTCCTCCGTTGCGGGGTTGATTGTTTCAAAGCGTTTCTTGCTGTGGGGGGCTTGGAACTTCCCATTGATGAAAAGTCCATAATCTTTCTCAATCTTGGCAATGGCACGGGATTCGGGAGCTGGTGCATACTCGAAATTACTCATGGCTAATCCACCGTAACATAATTTGCGCTGGAATATCTGCCATTTGCCATCTTCATCCGCTGCATCAAGAGATCGTTTAATAAGGCACTAGCCCCAATTCTAAAGAGCGCAGGATTCAACCATTCAGGTCCAGCAGTTTCGTTGACTAGTACTAATTGTTTAATGGCATCTTTGGTGGTGCGAATTCCGCCTGCGGGCTTCACGCCAATTCGTGTACCAGTAAGTTGGAAATAATC
>JAPOJL010000042.1 GCA_029978425.1 Actinomycetota bacterium | reverse complement strand
CATCAGCTAGAACGCGGAAGTTACCGGGGTGAGGATCAGCGTGAAGTAATCCAGCGCGAGTTGGTGCAGTGAAGTGGAATCTCGCTAGGCGAATACCAGCGTTATTGCGCTCTTCTTGAGTTCCGCTGGCGATCACTTTGGAGAGCGGAGTTCCCTCGAGCCACTCGCTTACAAGAACGCGATCGGTTGCTTGAACAACTTTAGGAATCGCAATGTCAGGATCATTTTCAAATGCGCTCCAACAAGCTTCTTGAGCTTGTGCCTCATAACGATAATCAACTTCTTCGATGATGCGAGCGCGTAACTCTTCTAGTAACGGTTTCATCTCAAGGCCTGGCATCACAAGCTGGAAGATTTTTGCAAAGCGTTGGATTTGATTGAGATCAGAGATAAGAGCTTCTGCTGCTCCGGGGTATTGAACTTTGACAGCTACTTGTCTGCCATCTTTCCAAATTCCCTTGTGCACTTGTCCGATAGATGCAGAGGCAGATGGGGTGTCATTGAATTCTGAGAAGTTATCGCGCCAGTCTTCGCCAAGTTCTTTAGCGAGCACTTTATGAACGACGCGAGCGGGAAGCGGAGGAGCCGATTCTTGTAACTTCACAAGTGTTTCGCGATAAGGCTTTGCAATATCTTCTGGGAGCGCTGCTTCAAAAACAGAGAGCGCTTGGCCAAATTTCATGGCACCGCCCTTGAGTTCACCTAGGACTTTGAAGACTTGTTCAGCGGTTTTTTCTTGGAGATCTGCGAAGGCAAAATCAGGGGATTGGCCAATGAGTTGTTTGCCGAATCCGAGGGCGCCGCGACCAGCAACAGATAAAGGAATGCTGGCGAGCTTTGCGCTCCGCTTTCCTGTTTTCTGTGGGATTTGATCGGCCATGAGCGCATTCTTTCGAATGCCAACCCGGTGCGCGAGTTGAAGTGTTAACTCCAGGTACAGCCACAGGCGTGATGCTGTGACCAATGTTGTATTTCGGGTTGGTGATAGTGGCGCAAGGAGTGAATGTAGGAGGTGGAGAGATAGATGCTGGAACTTCGATCCGCAAGAGAGATCACATCCAGCGCGATTGCCGAGGCGATAGATAGAGAGAAAGCTGCGCTGACTTCGCATTTCTGCGAGATTGGCATCGCGATTCCTTCAGCTAATTGCACACATCGAGCACACGGCGATTTTCCCGGGATTACTAATGGACCAATCCTCACTTCACTCGGTGTTGGGATATCGACCAATAAATATGGGGTGTTCTCCATCATCCAGCGCTGCAATGAGTCTGGACTGGGGCTTCCAATACTGATGACTAATTTGGGTTTATTGATGAGAGGTTTAGGGCTGGAGAAAAGTGAAGAGCGATCTCGGATTTCTTCGATAACTTTCTTTCGTGATTGACCTACATCTTTCTTTCCAACAAAACCTCCAGCAACATCGCCTTCGGAGATTTTTAAGGATGAATCTTTTGAGCTGACCCGATTAATGCTGGAGACTTCTGAGAAACCTGAAGCGCTGAGGACTCCAATGAGTGAGTTCACAATCTTTCCAGCACCGAAGATAAGAATCGGAAAGTTCCGTCTCTCAAGAACTGCAGTCCGCCCACCATCGCGATCTCCGACGTTATGCGTTACCGCATCGCATTCAATATCCATCCGGCGCATAAAAGATTCTGCGGCATAGTCATCGGTAAGTTCATCGAGATCGTTGACGTCTTCAATGCGTCCCAACTCCGGGTTGTATCGCCGAAGGTAAGTGATGGGGGTTCTGTGTAAGTCGACAAGATCGTGGGTAGCCAATTCATCCACCAGTGACTGAACTGCTGCTTCAGGAATGCCAGCCTCTAAGGCAATAGCGGGGAGTGTGCGCTGGCCGTTAAAGAGTTCGATGAGATGGCGGGTACTGAGGTCAGACCAGTAATTCGGAAGTGTGCAGAATCGGAAGCGGGTGCCAATCCGAAGTTCATGAGATTGCGATGGTGGATAAACAGTGACGCCGGTTTTGAGCGCTGGCTTAATGAGCATGCGCGATGATGAACGGTCAAACGAACTCTTGAGGCTTGGGATAACGCTTCGTTGTGAAAGAGCAATAAGCACTCAGTTGCGAAGTAGCCCGCAGGTAACTCTGGGTCAATAAGAAAAGCGCCCGTGCGTGGTGCACGAGCGCTTCCTTTAAAGCTGGTGTGTTTAGGCTTTGCCTACAATGCCTTTGATTTAGGCCTTACCTAAAATGCGGTTGACCTTAGTGCCGCATGTGGGGCAGATGCCCTGTGCCATACGACGACCAGAGTCGGAGACCTTTACAGTTCCTTCGAACTGACGCTTCTCTTTGCACTTTACGCAGTAGGCCTCACCTTTATATGTCTCTGCCATAACTTCCTCCGATCCTCGCAGCACTTGGATTGTCTGCGAATAGGCTCACGATACCCCCGTGTCACGCTCAGACACGCGTAACCCACGCTCAAAAGGCAATCTTTTTCCGCGCAATACGCTCAATTCAGCCCCGCGCACCCGCCTCATAGCCGTCGAGATAGGCGCTCGCCTTATCGCTCGCTTCAAAGCGCGCCAGGAAGGCCTCAAATTGGGGGCCATGGTCAGGAATCATCAAGTGGATCAATTCATGGACAAGAAGGTAATCAACTACGTAATCAGGGGCGCCATTTAAGCGATCAGAAATCCGAATTGTCCGATCTAAGGTGGTGCACGAGCCCCAACGTTCATTCATCTGGCGCCATGTCACGCTGGCAGGTGCAATGGGAAATTCTGGGGGGTAACGCGCGAGCAGTTCATTAGCGCGATGGAATAGCTCTGAGTCGCTGATCTTCTCGCGAGCTTCGCGAGTAAGGATCTTTTCAACCATTTCCGGGATAACAGCGCTTACTTTTGAGTTGGAGAGGCGAGCAGGAACCTGGATAACGATGGCGCCCTGTTCGCGATAGGCGCTGATGCTTCTTTTTCGCCGTGAACTGCGGACCACTCGTATCTCTGCGCCACCAGAAATCTCGGTACCTGGAATTCGGATTTCAGAACTAGGTTTTGAAGCTTGGGCGCGCACGTCGCGGAGGTTAGCGTCGAAGATTTCTTCTTGAATGAAGTTTTCCACACCACAACCTCTCGTTTCCCCAAACGCAAGTTAAAACTCTATAGGAGTACATGAGTGTTTAGCTGGTAGAAACTCTCATCTGGAAGTTGATTATTGCCGTGCATCTGTCGTACTTTGCGCACACGAAGACCTCGGATAACCGTTCATTATCTGCAAGGGGAAGGCAGATAAAGAATTGTGCGCCCGGGGTCTTCGCTTTTCTTTTTAAATTAAGCCCGAGAGGTCATCGGGAATTTCGCGAGCTTTCAGGAAAGCCTCAGCATCCAATAAATCTTCCGCGGTAGGAAGAAGAACTGCTTCATCCCAAATCTGATCGCGCGCTTGAATATCTTTTAGTTCTGCAACTTTCTCCCAAAATGTGATGGCTTCACGAGTGCGTCGCGGTGAAACTTCAAGTCCTACAAGTGTTGCGAAGAGTTGTTGGGTCGGTGAATTGGTAGCGCGACGACGTTGTTGAGTCTCGCGAAGTTTGATCATGGAAGGAAGTCGATCGCCCGCGGCACGGGTAACGACGGCATCGATCCATCCCTCGATAAGAGCGAGGACGGTCTCAAGTCTTTCAAGCGCTGCGCGCTGTTGTGGAGTTTCCTCTGGTGTAAACATCCCGCCCGAGAGTGCAAGCGTCATAGATTCAGGATTAGAAGGATCTAGTTCGCCGGAGCTCATCGCATCTTCTGCTTGTTGAGTGATTGCAGTTATATCGACGCGAATTCCTTTTCCGTAGAGCGCAATTGCGTTGCGGACATATTCGCGGAGCCATGGAGTTGCAGAGAACAAACGCGCCGCCGCAATTTCACGCAGCGCAAGGTAGATTCGGATTTCTGCTTCAGGAATCTCAAGATCTTTACCCCAGAGCGCGACGTTTTGTGGGATCAATTGCGGGCGAATAGGTGAGGTGAGAGGAAGGGCAACATCATTGGCACCAGTAACGCTCGTGGAGAGATTGCCGATGGTCTGGCCGAGTTGAGTGCTGATGAGCGAGCTCATGAAAGTCCCCATGATTGCAGAGATACTTGATTTTGAAATATTCATATTTCCAAACCCGGGTATCGAGAAACTTGGCGCGCTCTCAGTGCCATCTTGAGTGCCAAGAGTTTCGTTGAGCATTTCTGACATCGCTTGAGACATTCCATCAACAAGAGGTTTGGTGAGTTCTTCCCAACCAGCAAGGGTGGAATCAATCCAGTCGCGGCGGCTTAAAGCGCAGGTATCAGGAATGACAAGAGTGGGGAAAGTAGTAGCTTCGTTAATCCAAAGATCAGCGATATTAAATGCTTCTTGAGTCGCAACAAGGTCGCTCACGCTTACAGGTAGTTCGCCATGGGCGGTAAGGAATTTGCGAGAGATATCTCGAATCATTTGTTGAGAAAGCGCGCTTGGTGATGATTGTCCAGAAAGTGAAGCGAGAAGACCTTGGAGATTCAAACCCATTCCTGAGAATTGCTGGAATATGTCACCGAAATTACCGAAACCAAAAGGACCGGAATTTGAGGGATTATTTGATTTATCGGGTGAATTGTCATCATCGCCATTGTTCGGCGTAAAGCCAAAGCTCGACATACAACCCTCCAAGAAAGTGATCTGTGGCATGGGAACAAATTTTTTCCAGGTTTTCTTCCCGAACGCTTCCCAATCCCGTTTCACTGCGTAATGTAGTTCAGAGCAACAGTTTTATCTCTTCTAGCCTAGGCTTCGCCCATGATTCTTGCTGCGGATTCAACCCCGCTATCAGCGCTCTTCTGGTGGATCATTCCATTGACCGCTCTGGTGGGTGCGTTGCTTTACGTAGTCTGGGTTACGCGATTCCAAGATAAGTATGAGAATCAAACCGAACGTTCGGTAGGGAAATTTAAGAAGTTCCAGGATTCCTTCAAGAAACCTGAGTAATGCGAAACATATCTCCTCTTCGTTACCGCTGGCCTTTCCCAGCAAAGTTCTTCTTCTACCTTCTCACTATTGCCACCCTCTTAGCTCCTATTCCTTTTGTCTTCTTCAAACCGGGTGTTCCTGACAATGTTGCAGGAAAATTAATTGAAATCAACGAAGTAAAAACATATCCCGTAAATGGCAAGCTTTATATAACTTCAATATTAGTCACTAATCCAGATTCACCAGTCTTTGGGGCGGAGACGATTGTTAATTGGGCGACGGGACCTAATGTTGTTTTGCCACGCGAATCTGTATATCCGATCGTGCAACCAGCAAAGGTAATTAATCGCAGCAGTCGGAATGAAATGGAGTCCTCAAAGGCAACAGCAACAGCTGCGGCACTGCGCTATCTCGGTTACCAATTTGATGAGTTCTACTACATCAGTGATATTCGTCAGTACTCCGATGCCCTTAACAAGCTTAAAGTCGGCGACATCATTACGGAAATAGATGGCAAGAAAATCAACGCCATCGAAGAGATTCGAACCTCCTATGCGGAGAAGAAGATTGGCGATAGCTTAAGAATTACCGTTGAGCGACGCGATAAAAATGAAAACTCCAGCATCATCACTCAGACTGTGACGCTGGTAAAGAACGTTGAGACTGCTGCTGAAACGGGTGAAGTTAAACCGGCCATTGGAATTCTGATTGGCACATCAGCAAAATTTCCTATCGATGTAGATTTCAATATTTCAGGAGTAGGCAGTCCTAGCGCCGGAATGATCTTTGCGATTGGAATCATTGAAAAACTCACCGAAGAAGATTTGGTGCGTGGTCGCAAAGTTGCTGGCACTGGAACCATTAC
>JAPOJL010000041.1 GCA_029978425.1 Actinomycetota bacterium | reverse complement strand
TGGGTTAAATGCTTTACCGCCCGTGGCTTTCACTTTTGCAGCGCGCTCGCGAATTGATTCTAATTTCTTCAGCGCGTCAACTAATTCCTTCTCGGTGCGGATAATTCCAACCAGATCTTGAGTGACATTTTGTAATTCACTATGGAGCGAATATGGATTCTCATCGCCTTCACGAGTAAACGGCGCATTGAGATGTTCGTGCGCATGGGCGATTGCTTTATCGCTCGCCGATGGAGCGCTACCGCCGAGTTTCTTTACGTAATCAGCAGCGCCTGCTCCCGCTCTGCGACCAAAGACCAAGAGATCCGAGAGTGAATTTCCACCAAGACGGTTTGATCCATGCATTCCGCCGGCAACTTCACCGGCTGCAAAGAGTCCTTCGACGCCGTATGCCGCTGTTGTATCGGGATCTACTTTGACGCCGCCCATCACATAGTGACAGGTCGGGCCAACCTCCATCGGTTGTTCAGTGATATCAACATCAGCCAACTCTTTAAATTGATGCCACATCGAAGGTAGCCGGCGCTTAATTTCTTCAGCCGGCAAGCGCTTGGAGACATCGAGGTAGACGCCGCCATGTTCTGAACCGCGCCCCGCTTTAACTTCTGCATTAATGGCGCGCGCAACTTCATCACGTGGAAGAAGTTCGGGTGGACGGCGATTGTTATTTTGATCCTTATACCAACGATCAGCTTCTGCTTCATTATCCGCATATTTATCTTTGAAAACTTCTGGGATGTAATCAAACATGAAGCGCTTACCTTCACTGTTTGTGAGAACTCCACCATCACCACGAACCGATTCAGTTACCAAGATTCCACGAACTGATGGTGGCCAGACCATGCCAGTTGGATGGAATTGAACGAACTCCATATCAACGAGGGCAGATCCAGCTTTGAGGGCGAGTGCATGGCCATCGCCAGTGCCTTCCCATGAGTTAGAAGTAATCTTGAAAGATTTTCCAATTCCACCCGTTGCAAGAATTACAGCTGGCGCTTCAAAGAGAACTTCATTTCCAGTTTCGCGCCAATATCCATATGCGCCCGCAACTTTATTTCCATCCTTAATAATTTCAGTGATGGTTAACTCAGCAAATACCTTGAGGTATTTCTCTGCATCGCCATGTTCCTTGGCATCTTTCTGTTGCATCGCAACAATTTTCTGTTGCATGGTGCGGATAAGTTCAAGACCGGTGCGATCGCCAACGTGAGCAAGGCGTGGGTATTCATGTCCACCGAAGTTGCGTTGAGAGATACGACCATCTTTGGTGCGATCAAAGAGCGCGCCCCAAGTTTCTAGCTCCCAAATACGATCTGGTGATTCTTTGGCGTGGAGTTCTGCCATTCTCCAGTTATTAAGGAATTTTCCACCGCGCATCGTGTCGCGGAAGTGAACTTTCCAGCCATCGTTTTCATTGACGTTACCCATTGCTGCTGCTGCGCCACCTTCGGCCATAACGGTATGCGCCTTGCCGAAGAGTGATTTACAGATGATTGCAACGCGTAGACCTGCTTGGCGCGCTTCTACTGCTGCGCGTAGACCTGCGCCGCCCGCACCAATAACAACTACATCGAATCGGTAACGGTCAAACTTAATATCGTTGTTGGCCATGGATTCCTAGAAGAAGTAGTAGTTCGTGATAGTTCCGGATGCGACAAGTCGTACATAAAAATCAGTTAGCGCTACACCAAAGAGTGAGATCCAGGCATACACCGGATGGCGGTGATTAAGAACAGAAACCCAGCCCCAGAGTTTGTAGCGGATTGGATGTTTCGAGAAATTACGGAGACGTCCACCGATCGTATGGCGACAGGTATGGCAGGAAGCTGAGTAGAGCCAGAGCAGAGTTGCATTGAGTAACAACACAAGTGTTCCAACGCTCATATGTCCCCATTCACCTTCAGGGTTTTTAAAGGCGATGATGGCGTCGTAAGTAAGAATGACATTGAAAATTAAACCCGCGTAGAAGAACCAACGATGACCGTTTTGAAGAATAAGTGGCGCACGAGTTTCGCCCGTGTACTTCGAGTGTGGTTCCGCAACTGCACATGCTGGTGGTGACATCCAAAATGAACGGTAATACGCCTTGCGGTAGTAATAACAAGTGAGGCGGAAACCTAATGGGAAGATCAAAATAAATAGCGCAGGTGAAATAGTCATTCCGAAGAGCGCAATGCTTCCGATGGGAGTTCCAAAGTGAGCTGAGCCTTCTACGCATGCTGTTGAAAGACATGGTGAGTAGAAAGGTGAGATCAACGGCTCTGTGAAGTAATACTTCTTTTCGAATGCGCGGAAGGTTGCGTAGATAATAAATGAAACTAAAACTGCAACAGTAATGAGTGGTTGTAGCCACCAACGATCAGTGCGGAGCGTGCGCTCTTTAATCGCTGCTCGTGTTGACGAGAAAACACCTGTTGCCACGCAACGCCTCCTTGAAGGAACGGCTTGAAGTTATCCCGTAATTTTCCTAGTAGACCTCAGGAGTTTCTAGGTGAACTCTTATGAATTCGCCCACAAGGAAATAAGCCGTGAGCGTTAATTGTGGCGGAGGGCGTGGGATTTGAACCCACGAAGGTTTCCCTTGCCGGTTTTCAAGACCGGTGCACTAGGCCACTATGCGAGCCCTCCGTGGGAAAACTTACCTTTACTTGGAGGGGTCTTCAAAATCCAAACTTGGCAACGCTGGTTTGAGATGAATTCTGAAGCGCACTGATGCCATCTGAATAGCAACTATTACAGTCGCGGAAATTGCAACTGAGATGTTGAGATTAAGCGATGTTTTATTGAGTAAGACAAAGAGCGTTGCTCCGATTGCAGAAGCTGTCGCATATAAAGGACCGCCAGTAAAAATTTGTGGAGTGATTCTGCAGACCACATAGCGAAGCACACCACCGCCAACGGCAGTAATAACTCCCAACAAAATTGCGACAAGATCTGAAGTTAAATTGACGGTCGCTTTATATGTTCCAGCTACAGCAAAGAGCGCCATCGCTGCTGAGTCAAGAAAGACAACGCTGTTGACCGCGGATTTAAACCATCGTCCAATAATAAGCGCAGTAACGACAGCTGCGATGGCAGTGATGATGTAACGATCTTGCATTGCAGCTGGGCGACCAACAGCAAGTAAAACATCGCGCAAAATTCCGCCACCTAAGCCAGCCAGGATTGCAACTGCGATTACTCCAACAAGATCAAATCTCTTATAGAAAATTGCAAAAAGCGCGCCTTGGAGACTTCCAATTCCTACTGTTAATAGATCAAGCCATAACGGGATTGCTGTTCCGGTTGTCATGCTGGTAACTCCAATAACTTCTCTATCTCTTTTGCCACACCATCTTCTTGGTGTGGATCTGCGACAAACTTTGCATGTTTTGGTCCCTCAGGATGTCCATCTGCCATCGCCCATGAACGCCCAGCCCACGCCAACATCGTAAAGTCATTTGGGTTATCGCCAAAAGCAACGGTTTGGTCGGCAGTAATTCCGCGTCGCTCAGCAATCTTGGCCAGCGTTGAACCTTTAGAAATACCGAGCGCGTTAATCTCTAAAAGTGAATCGTGGGAATTTGAATGGGTAACAGTTGCAACCCCCTCTAGTTCTTTCAGGGCAATTGCCAACATTTCATCCGAGGTCAATTCTTGATCTGAGCAGCGCGCCAAGATTTTAAGCGCGGGGCCTTCCATAATCTCGGTGATGTCATGTACGCCAATAGTGTCGAGCCCCACATCCCAACGCGGCACATAGGCTTTTTCGCGATGAAAGTAATTGTGGGATTCAACCGCAAAAGAAATAGTGGGTATCGCCATCCGAAGTCGGTTTACAGTCTCAATCTGATGATCCACCGACATCAACCACTCTTCTAGAACTTTTTGATTGTGAATGTCATAGAGCAGCGCGCCGTTACCCAGAATTGATTGACCAAAAGGAAATGTTTCAGCAATTTCGGGCATCCAGCGTGGTGGCCGACCTGTGACATAGAAGATTTCGATTCCAAGATTGTGCGCTGCAGTAAATGCTTCTCGGGTTCGATCCGAAATTTTCCCGTAGTGCGGAACGATGGTGCCATCTAAATCAGTTGCAATTAATTTTGGGCGTTTAAGTAAATCGCTCAATTAACCCACCGGAAGAAAACGGTTAGTGCCTAAATAAGGTTGGAGCGCTTGTGGAACTGTAACGGAACCATCTGCTTGTTGGTGATTCTCAAGAATAGAAACAATCATGCGCGGGATTGCGACCAAGGTTCCATTCAGTGTTGCAACAGGTGATGTTCCGTTATCGCCACGAGTACGAATGTTTAAGCGGCGCGCTTGAAACTCGCTGCAATTAGAGGTGCTGGTGACTTCGCGATAAGCGTTCTGGGTAGGAATCCACGCTTCGCAATCAAATTTGCGGTTTGCACTTGAGCCCAGATCTCCTGTAGCGACATCAATAACGCGATAAGGAATCTCCATCGCGTTGAGGAAATCTTTCTCCCATTGCAATAGACGCTTATGTTCTTCTGCTGCTTGTTCTGGCGCACAGAATGAGAACATCTCGACTTTCTCAAATTGGTGAACGCGAATAATCCCGCGAGTATCTTTTCCGTACGAACCTGCTTCACGACGGAAACATGGTGAATATCCTGCGTAACGAAGTGGTAGAGATTTCGCATCCAAGATTTCATCCATGTGATACGCAGCAAGTGGGACTTCACTCGTGCCGACTAAATAGAAATCATCCTCTTTGAGGTGAAAGACGTTTTCGGCAGCTTGTCCGAGAAATCCAGTTCCTTCCATAGCTGCTGGCTTCACAAGTACAGGAGGAATGACTGGGATAAATCCTGCTTTAGTGGCCATAGAAATCGCGTAATTGACAAGCGCTAATTCAAGGAGCGCGCCAACTCCGGTGAGGTAATAGAAGCGAGCCCCAGAAACTTTTGCGCCACGCTCCGTATCAATCGCGCCTAATATCTTGCCTAACTCAACATGATCTTTGGGTGCGAATCCAAACTTTCGTGGAGTTCCAACCTCTTCAATAACTTTGAAATCTGCCTCGCCGCCAATAGGAGCAGCAGTATCAACGAGATTCGAGATCTCCATAGCAACCTTCTTAAAGTCGCTTTCTGTGGAATTTTTCTTCGCTTCAGCTTCTTTTACTGCAGCCGATAAATTCTTTGCTTTTTCAAGGAGCGCAGCTTTCTCATCGCCTTTAGCAGCGCCTACTGATTTAGAGAGTGTGTTCTGTTCAGCGCGCAGCGCTTCAAATTCCACAATTGCAGCGCGACGAATTTCATCGGCTGCTAGCGCTTTGTCGACGAGTGAGACATCTTCGCCGCGAGCTTTCTGGGAGGCGCGTACTACATCAGGGTTATCCCGTAGTACTTTCACATCAATCATTTAAATCTTCTTTCCAGCGCGGACATCAGCAAGCCAAGAATCTGCCTCTTTAAATGAAGCATCTGCAGTCGCTGGTGTTGTGGTGGGAGCAACTTTATCGGCTCTGGGATATGAACCTAGATATCTCACATCTTCACAGATGCGGCGAAGTCCCATTAGCGCATCTCCTACACGCTCTTCGTTGATATGACCTTCGGCATCAATGATGAAGTGGTAGTGACCGAGTTCGCGTCCGGTAGGTCGTGATTGGATAAAAGTTAGATTTACGCCGCGGACTGAAAATTCTGTGAGAACTTCAAGAAGTGCGCCGGCATGGTCTGCGCCAATAAACGCAGCGAGTGAAGTTCGATCATGTCCGGTTGGTGATGGAACTGTTCCAGGTTTTCCAACTAAAACAAATCGCGTAACGGCACCATCGTTATCGCCGATATTTGTGGCAACGGTTGATAGTCCATAAGTCTCGGCTGCAATAGGTGCTGCGATCGCTGCATCAAATTCATTCTT
>JAPOJL010000040.1 GCA_029978425.1 Actinomycetota bacterium | reverse complement strand
ATTATTCTTGTCTACGCAGCAACTCGTGATTGGTTCGCATCAAATGGACTTGATCCTGAGTACTACTTGAAGCGGCAGCTCATCAATGTGATTATCGGTATTGCTCTTGCATACGGAACCACCTTGGTTGATTACCGATTATTGAGGGCCTACACCCCAGTCGTATGGGGAGTGGGAGTCCTCGGGCTGATTGCAGTTCTCATTCCCGGCTTGGGTTCTACGGTTAACGGCGCGCGGTCATGGATCTCTTTTCCTGGCGGATTCCAAATTCAACCTGCAGAGTTAGCAAAAATTTCAATCATTATTGGCATGGCTCTAATTCTTTCTGAACGTGTTGCTGGAGAAGATGCACCAACAGATCGCCAAGTTCTGCAATCACTCGGCGTTGCTGCATTCCCCGTTCTACTTATTGTTTTACAGCCAGATCTTGGAACAGTCCTCATCATCGCAGCGTCTGTCATCACAATGATTGCAGTCTCAGGCGCACGAATGCGATGGGTAGTTGGTCTGTTGCTTGCTGGAATTGCAGGTGCTTATTTGGCTGTGGCTAGCGGTGAAGTGAGTGAGTATCAACTAAATCGACTTCGTTCTTTTGTCGATCCATCAGCTGATCCTCAAGCAAGTGGCTATCAATTAAGACAAGCGAGAATCACGATTGGTTCTGGAGGATTAATTGGCAAAGGATTGTTTGATGGACCACAAACGAACGGTCGCTTTGTTCCCGAGCAACACACAGACTTTATATTTACAGTTGCAGGAGAGGAAATTGGTTTCATGGGTGCGGGATTAATACTTGTTCTCTATATGATCATTTTGATGCGTGCCTTTTCTATTGCACGACGAACTACCGATTTGTTCGGTCGAATGGTTTGTGTTGGAGTTATCGCCTGGTTCTCATTTCAAATTTTTGAAAATATCGGAATGACCATGGGCTTGATGCCGATGACAGGAGTGCCGCTGCCATTTCTTTCCTATGGTGGTTCAAGCATGTTTGCCAACATGATTGGTATCGGGTTACTTCAGAACGTCTATCAACGCACCCGCTAAACCGACATTTACGCGGAGATTAGGCAGAGGAACTCTCTTTCTGCCATACTTTGCGGGTTCGAATCGCCTCACGTTCTTGAGGTCGCCAGGACCGCTCTATAGGTGCGGATCGGCTGATCCAGATAAAGGCGCCACCAGAAGATTTTTAAGCATATGTCCGCAAGGGCATTACAAAAGGATTTGATCGTATGGCTGATGAGCCAAAAAAAGTGCGTAAGCGCGCTGTAAAGAAAAGTTCCACAAAGTCTGCTGCTGATGCTCCCACCACAGAAGCTCCAGCAAAAGAGAAGAAGTCAAAAGCCTCAGGTGCTATTCCTGCTCCAATCTTTCAGGCCGCACCAGTTGTCGCTGCGCCTAAAGCTCGTGCCAATCAAAAACCGGCTGCAAAGTCGAGTACGCCAGTCACTGATTCTGAAACCGAGAACGACAATCGTCGCCGTCGCCGCCGCAGAGGTGGACGAGGTCGTCGTCGCTCTGACAAAGAAGGTGGCGAACAAACTGCCTCTGAGGCAACCCAATCTCCCGTGGTTGATGACGAATCAACAACCTCTGTTGCATTTAAGAAACGCCGTCGCCGCCGCAGATCCGGCTCAGATGGAGTCACGCCAGGTGAAGTTGTTGAAGAAGATGGCGTCGTCGCTGTTGTTAAGGTGCGCGAAGCGCGGCCAGCTCAAGAGCGCCCCGCCCGTGAGCGAAAGAATTTTGATCGCAACGATCGTGGTCGCAATGACCGTCGTTTCCGTGACCGCGATAGAGATCGGGATCGTGGTCGTGAACGTCATCGTTACAACGATTATCGCGAGAATCGTCGTCGCGGAACAATCCTCACAGATGCAGAATTCTTAGCGCGTCGAGAATCCGTTGATCGTGAGATGTTGGTACGTCAACAAGGCGACCGCACTCAAATTGCAATCCTGGAAGATAATGTTCTTGTTGAGCACTATGTCAATCGAAATAGCAATATTTCATATGTAGGAAACGTCTACCTTGGAAAAGTTCAGAATGTTCTTCCATCGATGGAAGCAGCTTTCGTAGATATCGGTAAGGGACGTAACGCAGTTCTCTATGCAGGTTAAGTTAATTGGGATGCTGCTGGTCTTACTGATAACCAAGAGCGCAAGATTGAACGTGTGCTGAAGACTGGTCAATCAGTTCTAGTTCAAGTAACAAAAGACCCCATCGGTCAAAAAGGTGCACGTCTCACCAGCCAAATTTCATTACCTGGTCGTTATCTTGTTTATGTTCCTGGCGGTGGAATGAGTGGAATTTCGCGACGTCTTCCTGATACCGAACGCGCTCGCCTCAAAGACATTCTCAAAGGACTTATCACCGATGAAGAAGGCGTCATTGTTAGAACTGCAGCCGAAGGTGCTTCTGATGAAGAGCTCACCCGTGATGTTGTTCGTCTCAAGGCGCAATGGGAAGATATTAAGAAGAAATCTGAGAACACCAGCACTAGCGCTCCAACTTTGCTTTATGGAGAACCAGATCTAACAGTCCGCGTTATCCGCGATATCTTCAATGAAGATTTCCGCAAACTCACAGTACAAGGTGATGGCGCTTGGGAAGATATTAATAACTATCTCGGACATATTGCGCCCGAACTTCTTGCCAAGATTGAAAAGTGGACTGGCGCTAAAGATATGTTCACCGAAAATCGAGTAGATGAACAACTCGCAAAAGCTCTGGATCGCAAGGTGTATCTGCCTTCAGGTGGATCGCTAGTTATTGATCGAACCGAAGCAATGGTTGTTATCGACGTCAACACCGGTAAGTTCATCGGTAAGGGTGGAAACCTTGAAGAAACTGTCACTAAGAACAACCTTGAAGCCGCAGAAGAAATCGCACGCCAACTAAGGTTGCGCGACTTGGGTGGAATTATCGTTATCGACTTCATCGATATGATTTTGGAATCTAATCGCGAACAAGTTCTCCGTCGTTTAGTTGAATGCCTGGGACGCGATCGCACCAAGCATCAAGTTGCGGAAGTTACCTCGCTTGGTCTCGTCCAAATGACACGTAAACGCGTTGGACAAGGCTTGATCGAAGCTTTCTCCACAACATGCGAGAGTTGTGGTGGACGCGGTATTCATGTTCATATGGAACCGGTAAATAAAAAGAGCCTTGATCGCGAAATCACTCCCACCTTCGAAAGTAAGGACGAGGAGAGCGATGAGGACAGTAGCGTTGATGAGAGTGATAGTTCTCAGGAGAACTCACAAACTGGTTCAGAAGAACCATCGAGCGATAAGGGCGAAAAAGACGGAAAAGCTCGTTTTGGTCGCCGCCGCCGCAGGGCATCCAGCTCTGGGGTCGTGACCGCCTAACTCAGTTTGACCCTAGATAGGCTCAATCCGTAACCTAGGCCCCTGCTCGAGGGCATACGCTCGAGAAAGAATTAAAGAAAGAATCGGAAGGACAATCGTGTACGCAATTGTTAAGGCTGGCGGCCGCCAGGAAAAAGTCGCTGTTGGCGATACCGTCTTTGTGGATCGTATCGATGCAGCTGCTGGCTCGACCGTTAGTTTCCCAGCGCTCCTTGTCGTTGATGGCGCTGCCGTCACTTCCGATCCAAAAGTTCTCTCCGGCGTAAAAGTTACTGGCGAAATCGTTGAAGAAGTTAAGGGTCCAAAGATCCACATTCTTCGTTATAAGAGCAAGACTGGTTATCGCCGTCGTCAAGGTTTTCGTTCAAAGAACACTCGCGTGAAAATCACTGCGATTAACGGTGTGAAGTAAGGGGCTGAAAAAACATGGCATCCAAAAAAGGCGTCTCCTCAACCCGTAACGGTCGCGATTCCAATCCGCAATTTCTTGGCATCAAGCGCTTCGGCGGACAGGTAGTTAACAGCGGCGAGATTCTCGTTCGCCAACGTGGCACCAAGTTCCACCCAGGTAAGAATGTAGGAATCGGTAAGGACGACACGCTCTTCGCACTTGCTTCAGGTGCCGTTGAGTTCTCAAACGCACGTGGTCGTCGCGTTGTAAATATCGTTCCGGTTTCCTAACACAACGGACTTAATAAATTGCGGGTCCGTATCCACGGGCCCGTTTTTTATTTCTACAATCGAAAGGAGAGATGAGCAATGACAACATTTGTCGATCGCGTAACTCTCCATGCCTCCGCAGGAAAAGGCGGAGATGGTTGTGTTTCTGTGCACCGTGAAAAGTTTGTTCCACTAGGTGGCCCCGATGGTGGAAGTGGTGGTCGTGTCGGTGACATCATTCTTGTCGTTGATCCGAGCGTCACTACGCTTCTAGATTTTCATCACTCACCACATCGCAACGCAAGTTCTGGTCGCCAAGGCTATGGCGCGCTAAAAAATGGTCCTGATGGTGAAGATTTGATGCTCGGTGTACCTAATGGAACTGTCGTAATGACTAAAGATGGCCGAGTGCTCGCTGATTTAGTTGGAAATGGAACTCGATTTGTTGCTGCAAAAGGTGGACTTGGTGGCTTGGGAAACAACGCGCTCGCATCATCTCGTAGGCGCGCTCCAGGTTTTGCACTCCTCGGTGAGCCAGGTGAAAAGCGCACACTCATTCTCGAACTCAAATCTGTTGCTGATATTGGATTGATTGGTTATCCCAGCGCTGGAAAGTCATCGTTGGTTGCTGCTATCTCAGCGGCGCGCCCAAAGATTGCTGATTATCCATTTACAACGCTGGCTCCAAACCTTGGCGTCGTACAAGCGGGTGACTCACGATTTACTGTTGCAGATGTTCCAGGACTTATTCCGGGCGCTTCAGAAGGTAAGGGACTTGGTCTGCAATTCCTCCGTCACGTAGAACGCTGCGCTGCACTTGTTCATGTGCTTGATTGTGGAACGCTGGAAAGTGATCGTGATCCAATCAAGGATTTCGACATCATCGAAAATGAACTCAAGATGTATGCCGAAGATCTCAGCGATCGTCCGCGAATTGTTGCGCTCAACAAAGTCGATCTACCTGATGGAAAAGCGATGGCAGATATGGTGGAACCGATTCTGCGCGAGCGTGGATATGAGGTTTACCAAATCTCTGCAGCTGCGCGTATCGGTCTTGAACCACTTCTCTATGCAATGTCAAAACTTGTCCAGGAATATCGCACGCGCCAAACTCAAGAAGAGAAAGCACGTATTGTTTTGCGACCTACTCCGATTGACGATGCTGGCTTTAAAGTTTCAGCAAATGAAGATGGTTCATTTACCGTTGTAGGCGCTAGACCTGAGCGTTGGGTGCACCAAACAAACTTCAGCAACGCAGAAGCCGTTGGTTATCTTGCAGATCGCTTAGCTAGCCTCGGCGTTGAAAAAGAATTGTTCAAACTCGGTGCAAAACAAGGTGATGAAGTTCGCATCGGTATTGGAGATGACGCTGTTGTCTTTGATTGGGAACCCACCATCGAAGCCGGTGCAGAGTTACTTTCTGGTCCACGTGGCGACGATATGCGCATCCCTCGCGGTTGGGAGAAGTTCGATGAAGAAGCGATTGACCAACTCGATGATGATGAATTGGCCCAACAATGGGAGTACAAAGTAAGTGATCCCACAAACCCACAAGTGAATTATTCAGAAAAAAGTAATACATCAGAAAAGGAGACGATGTGACTCGCGATGTAGTAACTCAAGCGCGCCGTATCGTCATCAAGATTGGCTCTTCATCACTTACTGGCAAAGATGGCGCAGGACTCAATAGCGCTGCGGTTTCAATGCTCGTTGATGCAGTTGCACAACTAAAGAAAAACGGCAAAGAAGTCATCGTTGTCTCATCGGGTGCGATTGCGGGTCTTGCGCCTCTCGGTCTAAATACCCGGCCCCAAGATCTTGCCACCCAACAAGCAGCTGCATCTGTTGGTCAAGG
>JAPOJL010000003.1 GCA_029978425.1 Actinomycetota bacterium | reverse complement strand
TGCCTCTCAAAGATAAGAAAACCTTTGAGCTGCTCTCTCGTGGAGAAACGCTGGGAGTATTCCAGCTTGATAGCGCCCCAATTCGCGCGCTACTTCGTTCCATGGCGCCCGACTCTTTTGAAGATATCTCCGCTGTTATCGCTCTGTATCGACCAGGACCGATGGGAGTTAATGCACACAATGATTACGCTGATCGCAAGAATGGTCGAAAGCGGATTGAACCTATTCATCCGGAACTGAGTGAGGCCCTGAAAGATATTTTGGGTGACACATACGGCCTTATTGTGTATCAGGAACAAGTAATGGCAATCGCTCAGAAACTCGCAGGTTTCTCGCTTGGCCGAGCAGATCTTCTCCGTAAAGCGATGGGTAAGAAGAATAAAGAAATTCTTGATAAAGAGTATGTGCATTTCGAAGCAGGAATGCGGGCCAATGGATTTTCTAGTGTTGCAATTGAAGAATTGTGGAAGACGCTCATCCCGTTCTCTGACTATGCCTTCAATCGAGCACATAGCGCGGGTTATGGTGTGGTTTCATTCTGGACCGCCTATTTGAAAGCCAATTTCCCTACCGAATACATGGCTGCACTTCTTACCAGCGTGCGTGACGATAAAGATAAATCTGCGCTGTATCTCAATGAATGCCGACGGATGGGCATCAAAGTTCTTCCACCTGATGTCAACGATTCCAATGGCGAATACACACCAAAAGGAACTGATATTCGCTTTGGGCTCGCAGCTATTCGCAATGTTGGCGAAAACGTTGTTGCATCAATCGCCCGCAATCGAAGTGAGAAAGGTCGCTACCAATCCTTCGGTGATTTTCTTGCCAAGGTTGATGTCCAAGTCTGCAATAAGAAGACCATCGAGTCTCTGATAAAGGCAGGTGCCTTTGACTCATTAGGACACTCCCGTAAAGGTTTGATGGGTATTTATCTCGAAGCAATTGATTCAGTTATGGAGACTAAGCGCGCAGAATCAATCGGCCAATTCGATCTCTTTGGCGGCAATGGTCTTAATGTAAGCGCTGGTATCTCAGGAATTGCACTTGATATCGATAGCGCGGAATGGGAGAAGCCATTATTGCTCTCGTATGAACGGGAGATGTTAGGTCTCTATGTTTCTGATCATCCATTGTTGGGAGTAGAGCACGTACTCCGAGGCGCTACCGATATTTCGATAAGTCAGATCTTTGATGATGGTGTTGGGCACGAACAAGTCGTAACAATTGCTGGACTCATTACAAGCGTTCAGAGAAAAGTAAGTCGCCAAGGCCAACCATGGGCGATTGTTACCATTGAAGATTTAGAAGGTGGCATCGACGTGCGCTTCTTCTCAAATTCCTACCAACAACATGCACTTAATCTGATTGAAGATCGAATCGTTGTTGTACGTGGAAGAATTGATAAGAAGGAAGAAACTCCCCAAGTTACGGCTCTTGATCTATCGATTCCTGATGTTAATCAAGCACCTATTGGCCCCTTTGTAATTAAACTTGAAGCAGAGCGTTGCACACCACCCATCGTTGATCGAATGAAAGAGATTCTCCGCTCTCATCCTGGAACCAGAGAAGTGCATCTCAAAATCGAAGGTGGAAGTAAGAACACAGTTCTCCGTCTTGATGATGGTTTAAAGATCACCGCCTCTCCAAGTTTGAGTGCAGATTTGAAATCTATTCTCGGCCCCGATTGTCTTGTCTAGCTATAGATCTCAGCTATTCAAAAAATAGCCGACCAGAATTTCTCGACACCATTAGACTCACGAAGTATTGAACGCGAAACTTGCGATTGCTACGAGGGAGGTCTTATGAAGCCGCTCACGCTGCTACCAGCAGTTGATGTTCGCGCTGGGCAAGCGGTGCGTTTGGTAAAGGGAGAACTCGCTAATGAGCAGAAATATGGATCGCCTCTCGAAACTGCTCTGGAGTTTCAAAAGTCGGGCGCAGAATGGATTCACTTGGTTGACCTTGATGCCGCCTTTGGAACCGGATCAAACTATGAGCTCATTTCAAAAGTCATTCAGACATTGGAAATAAAGGTCCAGCTTTCTGGTGGAATTAGAGATCAATCTTCACTTGAGCTAGCCCTTGATAGTGGATGTGCACGAGTAAATCTGAGTACTTCGGCATTAGATGATATAGATTGGACTGCAAAAGTAGTCTCACAATATGGAGATCGCATCGCTGTTGGCCTTGATGTTCAAGGACGTACTTTGTCGGCACGTGGTCGAAGCCGCCACGATGTAAATAAACCAAGTAAAGATCTCTTTGAAACGCTCTCTCTGCTCGATAAAGAAGGCTGTTCGCGTTACGTATTAACTGACGTCAATACTGATGGAGCCATGCAAGGGCCAAATTTCTCTTTACTCAGTGATCTCTGTGCTGCAACAACGGCGCCCGTAATTGCATCAGGTGGAGTTTCAAGTATCGATGATGTGGTCGCACTCCGTTCCTTAACCGATATTGGAGTGGAGGGCGCAATCATTGGAAAAGCACTCTACGCTCAGGCATTCACATTCTCTGAGGCGTTAGGGGTGGCATCACAGTGACGATGGTGAAATACCTATGAAGCCAATTTCACTCGAGGAGTTCCGCAATTTTGCCCGTGCATTCAATGTGGTACCCGTTGCTGAAAGTTTCTTAGCCGATAATGAAACTCCACTAACTTTGTACTCAAAGTTATCTACTAATCAAGAGAATACCTTCCTGTTGGAGTCGGCCGAGCATGGTGGCGCATGGTCGCGATATTCATTTATTGGTGTCTCAAGTGAGGCGACTTTGACTGAGAGAGAAGGTCTTGCGCACTGGTTGGGAACGATGCCAGCTGGCGCTCCCGTTGATATTGATCCACTTGAAGCCTTGAAGATTGCAAGTAAACATCTGCGTTCACCAAAGATTGTTGGAATGCCTCCGCTTACTGGGGGGCTTGTGGGCTACATGGGCTATGACGCAGTTCGTCGCTTGGAGAAACTCTCAAATACTGCTCCCGACCAGCTAAAACTCCCTGAGATCGCTTTTATGTTAACCACAGACCTTGCGGTGTATGACCATTTGCAAGGCACCGTCACGCTTATTGCTAATGCTATTAACTGGGATGGTTCTGATGAGAGAGTTGATCAAGCGTATTCATCTGCAATTGCCCGTCTCAAGAAGATGAGTGAATCACTTGAGGCGAGTATTCCGAGTTCTGTTGCGCTTATCGGTGAGAAACCAAATCCTGAATTCACAAGAAATTTCACTACTTCTAAATTCCTAGAAAGTATCGAGTCGGTGAAGGAAGAGATTCGCAGCGGGGAAGCATTTCAAGTTGTTCTCTCTCAGCGTTTCTCGATGCCATGTCAGGCCGATGCACTTGATGTTTATCGCATGCTCCGCCTTCATAACCCAAGCCCCTATATGTATCTCTTTAGATTCGCAGATGGTTTGTCGGTCGTCGGGTCATCTCCAGAAGCGCTGGTAAAAGTGACTGGCCGAGAAGTTCTTGTGCATCCGATTGCCGGAACCCGGAAACGCTCAAGCAACCCCGAAGAAGATCATCGTCTTGGAGAAGAACTTCTTGCAGATCCAAAAGAACGAGCTGAGCATCTGATGCTGGTTGATTTAGGAAGAAATGATTTAGGAAGAGTTTGCGCTCCAGGAACTGTCAACGTTGTTGAGTTCATGCATTTGGAGCGGTATTCCCACGTCATGCATATCGTCTCAACTGTCATTGGCGAATTAGCCGCAGAGAAGAGCCCCGTTGATGCGCTTTACGCCGTCTTTCCAGCCGGAACTTTATCGGGAGCTCCAAAGCCTCGAGCGATGGAGATCATTGAAAACCTTGAACCGTCACGTCGCGGAATTTATGGGGGTGCAATCGGTTATGTGGATTTCACGGGTAACCTCGATACATGTATCGCTATTCGTACTGCAGTCATAAAAGATAAAACTGCATATGTCCAAGCCGGCGCAGGAATTGTCGCTGATTCAATTCCAGAAAGTGAGAATGAGGAGTGTCTCAATAAAGCAGCTGCTGTTCTCGGCGCCATCGCTGCGGCTAACGCTCTTCAATCGTTAGGCAAGAATTGAAATGAGCGTTCTCGATTCAATCATCGCTGGAGTTCTTGAAGATCAGAAATCTCGTCAACTTTCGCAAGCAGAGTTGGCGGATCGGATAGCAAGTATTGGCGAGGTTCGCAATCCATTGCAATCGCTTAAGTCAAAAAATTTCTCGGTCATCGCTGAGGTAAAGCGCTCTTCACCATCGAAAGGTGCGCTAGCTGAAATCTCTGATCCATCTCAGTTAGCTGATCTTTACGAAGCTGGCGGAGCGTCAGTCATCAGCGTTCTTACCGAGCAACGTAGATTTGGTGGTTCGTTACAGGATTTTTCTGAAGTTCGCTCGCGCGTATCGATTCCTATGTTACGCAAAGATTTCATCGTTAACGAATACTTGGTACGAGAGTCACGGGCTTATGGCGCCGATTTACTACTACTTATTGTTGCAGCGCTTGATGATGCTCAACTCCAAGATTTCTATACGCTAGCTCAAGAGTTGGGAATGAAGGTTCTTATTGAGGTTCACAATCTTGAAGAACTTGAGCGCGCCATGCGAATAAGCCCTGAAATTATCGGCGTTAATGCTCGGAACTTGAAAACATTAGAAATCGACCTTAATAACTTCGGCTCATTACTCCCTCGAATACCGACCGAGATCTATCGCGTCGCCGAATCGGGAATCGCAACGATTGATGATGTAAAGCTTGCAATGCAGTCAGGGGCCAACGCCATTCTCGTAGGGGAGACATTGGTGAAATCAGGAGATCCTGCTGCGACCATTGCTGAGTTTCTCAGCGTGAAGAATTCTTAAGTGTCGGAAATAGATTAGGAAAAGTAGACTTTCGATATGGAGCAGAAATCGATACTCGGACATTTTGGTCCTTATGGTGGACGATTTGTTCCTGAAGCTTTAATCCAGGCGCTTGATGAACTTGATAGCGCCCATAAAGCGGCTCTCGATGATCCAGAGTTTCAGCGCGAACTAGAAGCGCTTCATCGCACTTACACGGGTCGCCCTTCCATTATTACTGAAGCGCCCCGTTTTGCGGCACATGCTGGGGGAGCGCGAATACTACTCAAGCGTGAAGACCTCAATCACACCGGTAGCCACAAAATTAACAACGTTCTTGGGCAAGCACTTCTTACAAAACGAATGGGCAAGAAACGCATTATCGCTGAAACTGGAGCGGGGCAACATGGCGTCGCTTCAGCAACCGCTGCAGCATTGCTTGGTTTGGAATGCGTTGTCTATATGGGCGAAGAGGATACAAAGCGTCAATCTCTCAATGTTGCGCGCATGAAGTTACTAGGTGCCACTGTTGTTCCTGTAACAACGGGCTCACGAACTTTGAAAGATGCTATTAATGAAGCGATGCGTGATTGGTTCACGAATGTTGAAACCACTCATTATTTGCTCGGCACAGTCGCAGGGCCGCATCCATTCCCCACAATGGTTCGTGACTTTCATCGGATAATTGGCGTAGAGGCGCGCGCTCAAGTTTTGGAATTAGCGGGACGTTTGCCTGATGCAGTTCTGGCATGCGTCGGTGGTGGTTCCAATGCAATCGGTATTTTCCATCCTTTTATTGATGATGGATCTGTCAGATTGATTGGCTTAGAGGCTGGTGGAAGTGGCGTTGAATCCGGCAAACATGCTGCCACCATTGTCGGTGGCACACCTGGTGTTTTGCACGGAACGCGCTCCTATGTTCTCCAAGATGAGAATGGTCAAACCGTTGAATCTCACTCAATATCTGCAGGATTAGATTATCCGGGCGTTGGACCCGAACATGCTTATTTACATGACATTGGCCGCGCTGAATATCGCGCGATAACTGATGATCAAGCGATGCATGCCTTTGCCCTTCTCTCTCAAACTGAGGGGATAATTCCGGCGATTGAAACTGCACATGCGTTAGCGGGCGCCCTTCAAGTAGGGAATGAACTAGGTAAAGATGCAATCTTGCTCATCAATCTTTCGGGTCGTGGCGACAAGGATGTTCAAACTGCGGCTCAGTACTTTGGAATTCCGCTGTAAGAGCGCCACCGATATATGAAGAATCTTAAAGAAGTTTTCGAAAGTGCCAAAAGTGAAAATCGCGCCGCACTAATTGGATATATGCCAGCGGGTTTTCCCTCCAGCGAATTATCAGCCCGCCTTATTGATGCCATGGTGGATGGTGGCGTGGATATTGTCGAAGTAGGTTTTCCTTATAGCGATCCTGTTATGGATGGTCCCGTAATTCAGCAAGCCGCTGAGATTTCGTTACGAAATGGTACGAGCGCGAATGATGTTTTAGCAATCGTCTCGCAAATAAAAGTACCGGCATTAGTTATGTCGTACTGGAATCCGATAGAAAAATTCGGTGTCGAGAAATTCGCGACAGAGCTATCAAAATCCGGTGGAGTTGGAGTCATTACTCCAGATCTCACAATCGAGGAGTCTGCTCTCTGGATTACTGCAACCGATGCCCATCACATCAATCGCGTCTATGTTGTCGCGCCGAGCACTTCCGATGCACGCCTCGCCGCGGTAACAAAAGCATGTTCCGGTTTTATCTACGCGGCAAGCTTGATGGGCGTTACTGGTGCACGCGCTTCAATTTCGGGTGCAGCTGGAGAACTTGTTGGGAGAATACGAAAAGTTTCTCAATTACCGGTCGCTGTTGGACTCGGAGTCTCGAATGCTGACCAGGCTAAGCAGGTCGCTGCTTACGCCGACGGAGTCATTGTTGGCTCAGCATTTATTAAGTTGGTATTGGAGTCAAAGTCCGATCACGAGGCCTTAGAGCGGGTCAAGACTTTGGCAAGTGAATTGGCAGCAGGCGTGCGCCGCTCTTAAGTGTTGTAAATCCAGACTCTGGTTTAGACTTCACGCACGATGACGATGAAGGTCACCGTAGATATTTACATTCACCTCATAGTAAGAAAAGTTCAGGGAAGAAGGAGTAACTGTGCCAAAGGAACCTCGTCAGAGAGATAACCGCGGAGCGAAGAAATCAGGCGATACCGTCACACGTAACATCGTGATCGGCATGGTCGCGCTCGTTGTGTTATCCGGCGTCATCTTCACTGTCCTTGATAAGCGCTCAGGTTCCGAAACTGCGTTACCAGCCTCGATTGAGAAGATAGATGCATCAAATAACGGTGCGCCCCTGAAAGGTGAAGTTCTCCCAGAAAACGATTACGGAATTACCTTCAATGCCGATGCTCCAGTCTCGATCAATATTTGGGAAGACTTCCAGTGCCCATTCTGTAAGTTCTTTGAAGATGAAATGGACGAGTACATCGAAAGTCTTATAAGAAACAAGGAAGCCAAAGTCACGTATCACATGACATCTTTCCTAGGAATGGAATCTAAACGTGCGACCAATGCAGCGTATTGTGCAGCTGATGAAAGCCGCTTTATTGAATTCCACAAGGCAATCTATGCGGTCCAAGGCGCAGAAAATAGCGGAATCTTTTCCAATAAGAATTTAATCGAAATTGGTAAACGATTGGGTATAAATAGCCCGACCTTTGAGAGTTGTGTCAACGATAATAAGTACGGCGACAATGTCGACAAGGTCTATGCCTCGATGGCGAAGAACAAAGTAGAAGGAACGCCAACCGTCTTTATCAATGGAAAGCTATGGAGCCGATCTGGTTCTGAATTTGTCCTTGATGAGTTTAAGGCGGCGGTCGAAGCAGCGAAGAAGTGATATTCGCTTCTATCCCTTCACCCTCCCAATCTCTCATCGAGATTGGACCTCTAACTTTTCATTTTTATGCGCTCTCGATAATTGCGGGAGTGATTGCTGTCGTATACATAGGCAATAAGCGTTATGTAGCTGCTGGCGGTAAACCTGGTGTCGTAAGTGATGTCGCTGTCATTGCTGTGCCAGCGGGGATAATTGGTGGTCGGCTTTACCATGTGGTTACTTCACCTGAACAATACTTCGGCAAAAATCGAAATTGGGTTGAAGCTTTTTATATCTGGCAAGGTGGACTGGGAATCTGGGGCGCAATTTCTCTAGGTTTTGCTGGCGCTTACTTTGCCTACAGGCGCAATTCACGCACAGAAAAAATTCCCTTTGCGGTTTTCGCAGATGCACTGGCTCCTGGATTACTTGTCGCACAAGCAATTGGTCGATGGGGGAATTGGTTTAATAAAGAGTTATTTGGAAGGCCGCTTGATGCGCCATGGGGCCTTGAGATTCCTATTCAATATCGACCCATCGGATATTCATCGAGTGAGACCTTTCATCCCGTCTTTCTCTATGAATCACTCTGGTGCCTGGTTGTCGCGTTGATACTTGTGACGTATGTGAAAAGAAAAGAACTCAAACCAGGTTCAATTTTCGCCCTATACGTCTCGCTTTACTCACTTGGTAGAGGAGTAATCGAAACTATCCGCATTGATGACGCTAATCTCATTCTTGGTTTGCGACTCAATATTTGGACTAGCGTGCTGCTACTCATAGGTTCATTGATCTACCTACGAAATCTCAATCTTCGGTCCAAGACTGGAATAGAATAGAGATATGGGTTTAGCTGAGATTCACAGACGCAATGAGGATCATCGCGCTCATCGCGCTGGGTGGCTCCGAGCCGCAGTCTTGGGTGTGAATGATGGATTGGTTTCCACTGCATCGCTCATGATTGGCGTTGTGTCAGCGCAGAAAAATGATTTTGTTGTCACTGCGGGTCTTGCTGGAATTGCTGCGGGAGCTATGTCGATGGCAGTCGGGGAATATGTATCCGTTCGTTCCCAGAACGACATTGAAGAGTCAGATAAGAAATTGGAGATGGAACACCTCGCGATTGATCCACAAGGCGAATTAGAAGAACTCACACAGATTTACCAAGAGCGGGGAATTTCTCGCGCCACAGCAGAAAAAGTCGCTCAAGAGCTTCATGCTCATGATGCATTGGGCGCGCACTTACGTGATGAACTTGGTCAACATGATTCGACAAAGGCCAGACCAATGCAAGCAGCTCTTGCTTCTGCCATAAGTTTTACAGCGGGCGGCGCTATTCCACTTCTAGGAGCTCTTGCGCCAAGCCTTGGACAGAAAGCCTTCTCTATTATTGGAATTACATTTATCGGCTTGATCATTGCTGGAATCATCAGTGCCAAGACCGCTGGTTCAAGCATAATTAGAACGACTGGGCGCATCGTCTTTGGAGGCGCGCTCGGAATGGCGATCACAGCCTTAGTTGGACAAGTCGCCCATATCTCTGGCATTTAACTCTCCCAAAACGCCTTCTTGTTGGTAGATTTTCCCTCTTCATCGGGCCACTGCCGTCCCATCTTCATCTATAGAAATCTCGAGGGCGATTAGTGGCTTTGTTCTCCGCAGTTCCGCAAGCGCAGGGTTTGTATAACCCTGATCATGAACATGACGCATGCGGCGTTGCGATGGTGGCTACGCTCAACAAAATCGCAACTCACGAGATTGTTCAACAAGGCTTAACTGCTCTTCGGAATCTCGAACATCGCGGCGCTTCAGGTGCAGAAGTAAATAGTGGCGATGGCGCAGGCATTCTCACCAGAATTCCGGATCAATTTTTCCGCGCTGTAGTGGACTTTGAATTACCTACAGCAAATACATACGCAGCGGGAATCGCCTTTCTTCCAGAAGGCTTCAACGGAAAGAAACGTATCGAACAGATCGCACAAGAAGAAAATCTCATCATCCTGGGTTGGCGAAAACTTCCAATCAATTCCAGCTCACTTGGCGCAACTGCGCTCTCTGTTATGCCGGAATTTGAACAAATCTTCATCTCATCAAAGGATTTAGTCTCAGATCTTGATCTCGATAGACGCGCCTTCTGTTTTAGAAAACGCGTTGAACATGAACTTTCGGTTTATTTCCCATCACTCTCATCGCGCACCATTGTCTACAAGGGCATGCTCACCACCGGACAACTCGAAGAGTTCTTCCCGGATCTCTCCGACGAGCGCTTCGTTTCACCTCTGGCTTTAGTTCACTCCCGCTTCTCAACGAACACATTTCCATCATGGCCATTGGCACATCCATATCGCTTTATCGCACACAACGGTGAAATCAATACCGTCCGCGGAAATAGAAATTGGATGGCTGCTCGTGAAGCGCTCTTGGAAAGCGAGATTATTCCGGGGGATATGAAGCGACTTTTCCCCATCGTAGATCCTGCAGGCAGTGACTCAGCTTCATTTGATGAAGTGCTCGAACTTCTCTATCTCGGTGGACGTTCATTGCCGCACTCAATTCTGATGATGATCCCGGAAGCATGGGAGAACCACGAAACGATGTCACCAAAGTTACGAGATTTCTATCGCTTCCATGCATCATTAATGGAGCCGTGGGATGGTCCCGCATGCGTCACATTCACGGATGGAAAACAAATTGGCGCAGTGCTCGATCGAAATGGATTGAGGCCTTCACGTTATTGGGTTACAGACGATGGACTTGTTGTCTTAGCGAGTGAAGTGGGAGTGCTAGAAATCCCTCAAGAGCGGGTAGTAAGAAAAGGTCGCCTCCAGCCAGGTCGTATGTTCTTGGTTGATATCGATGCAGGTCGCATTATTGAAGATGAAGAGATTAAGAATTCACTTGCTGATGGTGCGCCATATGGTGAGTGGCTCCACGCTGGAATTGTCCGACTCTCAGAACTACCTGCCCGCGAGCACATTATTTATCCGCACTCTTCTGTTCTTCGTAGACAACGAGCATTTGGTTATACCGAAGAAGAACTTCGCGTCATCATCACGCCAATGGCAAAGTCTGGTGCAGAACCGATCGGTTCGATGGGAACTGATACGCCGATTGCCGCGCTCTCGGCAAAATCACGTCTACTCTTTGATTACTTCTCACAACTCTTCGCACAAGTCACAAATCCTCCACTTGATGCGATTCGTGAGGAGCTCGTTACGTCACTCGGTGGCTCGATTGGGCCAGAACATAATCTTCTTGATCCAGGTCCAGCTTCCTGTCGTCAGATTTCGCTCGCTTTTCCCGTAATCGATAATGATGAATTAGCCAAAATTATTCACGTTAATGCGGATAACAATCTTCCAGGTTTATCCGCCCATGTTGTACGCGGACTATTTCCGATCGCCGAAGGAGGAGATGGATTACGCGAGAGAATTGAAGAGATTCGCGCTGAAGTTTCCCAAGCTATTGCTGATGGAGCGCGCATCATTGTCCTTTCGGATCGCGATGGCGATGCTGAAAACGCCCCTATTCCTTCACTGCTTCTTACTTCAGCAGTTCATCATCATTTGATTCGCGAAAAAACCCGGACCAAAGTGGGGCTTGTTGTAGAGACTGGCGAAGTTCGCGAAGTGCATCACGTCGCTCTACTTATCGGTTATGGAGCAGCTGCAGTCAATCCATATCTTGCGATGGAAACTGCCGAAGACCTCGTACTCCAAGGTGTCATCACAGATATTTCCCCTGAAAAAGCGGTGAAGAATCTCATCAAGTCCCTTGGAAAAGGTGTACTCAAAGTTATGTCAAAGATGGGAATCTCCACCATCGCCTCGTACACAGGCGCTCAAGTCTTAGAAGCAATTGGTCTCTCGCAAAACCTTATCGATGAGTATTTTGTTGGCACCACTTCACGTCTTGGCGGCGTGGATTTAGATGTCATCGCTGAAGAAACGATTGCTCGTCACCATATCGCCTATCCACCCGGCGGAGAAGTTCCTGGTTCAAAGCGTTTGCCAATTGGTGGCGAATATCAGTGGCGTCGTGAAGGCGAACCTCATCTCTTCGATCCCGAGACAGTATTTGCTCTGCAACATGCAACTCGTTCTAAGCGTTATGACATTTTCAAGCGCTATACGACACGAATTGATAATCAATCGCGAGCGCTGATGACACTGCGTGGTCTCTTCACTTTTAAAGATGGTGTGCGACCTGCAGTACCGCTTGAAGAGGTAGAGCCAGTGGAATCTATCCTGAAGCGCTTTTCAACTGGTGCGATGTCCTACGGTTCGATCTCACAGGAAGCTCATGAGACTTTAGCAATTGCGATGAATCGTATTGGCGCGAAATCAAATACCGGTGAAGGTGGCGAAGATCCTGAACGTTTTACACCACTTCCAAATGGTGATTCCAAACGCTCTGCAATTAAGCAAGTCGCTTCAGGGCGATTCGGAGTAACCAGTGAATATCTTGTTAATTCTGATGATATTCAGATCAAGATGGCCCAAGGCGCAAAGCCAGGTGAAGGTGGCCAGCTCCCAGGAAACAAGGTTTATCCCTGGATTGCAAAAGTACGTCACTCCACTCCAGGCGTGGGATTAATTTCTCCACCTCCACATCACGACATTTATTCCATCGAGGATTTGGCGCAGCTCATTCATGATTTGAAGAACTCCAACAAGGACGCGCGTATCCATGTCAAACTTGTTGCTGAAGTTGGCGTAGGAACGGTTGCCGCAGGCGTGAGCAAAGCGCATGCTGATGTGGTTTTGATTTCCGGACATGACGGAGGTACTGGAGCTTCGCCACTTACATCATTGAAACATGCCGGTGCGCCGTGGGAGTTGGGTCTTGCTGAAACGCAACAAACTCTCATTCTCAATGGATTACGTGATCGCATTGTGGTTCAAACGGATGGTCAGATGAAAACAGGTCGCGATGTAATCATTGCGGCGTTACTTGGTGCGGAGGAGTTTGGTTTTGCAACCGCTCCATTAGTCGTTTCAGGTTGCGTAATGATGCGCGTCTGTCATCTTGATACCTGTCCTGTGGGCGTCGCAACTCAGAACCCAGAATTACGCAAGCGGTTCACAGGTAAACCAGAATTCGTCGAGACATTCTTTGAATATATCGCCGAAGAGGTACGCGAACTTCTCGCCATGCTTGGCTTCAGAACGCTGGATGAAGCAATTGGCCAAGTCGAACTCCTTGATACTGCTGCAGCGATTGATCACTGGAAAGCAAGTGGCCTGGATCTCTCGCCAATTCTTAGCTTCCCTAAGGTTTCTGCAGATGCGCCGCGTCGCAATACAACAAAACAAGAACACGGGCTTGAAGCAGCGCTTGATAACAGACTCATTGAACTTGCATCTGCAGCTTTAGAAAAGCGCGAGGAAGTTCGGATTCAATTGCCTATCAAGAATGGAAATCGCACCGTCGGAACTATGTTGGGTTCGGAAATCACACGACGATTTGGCGGCGTAGGACTTCCCGATGACACAATTGACATTACTTTCCATGGCTCTGCTGGCCAATCACTAGGTGCCTTTATTCCGCGTGGTTTAACGCTTCGTCTCTATGGCGATACCAATGACTATTTAGGCAAGGGACTTTCAGGCGGTCGTCTCATTGTCCGTCCTGATGAGAGAGCAACATTCCCTTCAGAAAAGAATGTGATTGCTGGAAATGTGATTGGTTACGGCGCAACCTTGGGTGAGATTTTCGTCAGAGGGGTTGTAGGTGAGCGATTCTGCGTCAGAAATTCTGGCGCCACTGCAGTTGTGGAAGGCGTTGGAGATCATGCCTGTGAATACATGACGGGCGGCACGGTGGTAATCCTTGGCACCACGGGGCGCAATCTTGCTGCTGGTATGTCAGGCGGTCGAGCGTTTATTCTCGACCTCAATCCAGATCTGGTGAATACAGAGATGGTTGATGTATTACCTGTACCTCGTGATCAGAGCGAGAGATTGCAAAGTATCGTCTCGAAGTTCCACGCCGAAACTGGATCTGCTGTTGCCCAGAAACTTCTCGAAAATTGGACCGCAGAAGTGAAACGTTTCTCAATGGTGATGCCGCGCGACTACGCAAAAGTTCTCAACGTTATTGATAAAGCAGAACGTGAAGGAAAATCACCAGAACAAGCAATCATGGAGGTGCTCAATGGCTGATCCCCGTGGATTCCTCAATACTGGCCGTGAGACTCCAAAGCGTCGCCCCGTTGATGTGCGCATTCGCGACTGGAAAGAAGTTTATGAAGAGCAAGAATTTGGGGCGCTGCAAAAACAAGCTGGTCGTTGTATGGATTGCGGTATTCCTTTCTGCCATCAAGGTTGCCCACTAGGTAATCTGATTCCAGAGTGGAACGATTTGATTTGGCGTAATGAGAAAGTTGATGCAATTGATCGACTCCATGCCACAAACAACTTTCCCGAATTTACTGGTCGACTTTGTCCTGCTCCCTGTGAAACTGCCTGTGTGCTAGGTATCAATCAAGACCCAGTCACCATCAAACAGGTTGAACTACGCACTATTGAGGAAGCTTTTCAATCGGGAAATGTGAAACCCATGCAGCCAGATCGTATGACTGGTAAGACTGTTGCAGTTATTGGATCAGGACCTGCTGGTCTTGCCGCTGCCCAACAACTTACTCGTGCGGGACATACTGTTGTGGTTTATGAGAGAGCTCCAAAGATCGGCGGATTACTCCGATATGGAATTCCTGAATTCAAGATGGAGAAATCGATTTTGGATCGCAGGCTTAATCAGATGCAACGAGAAGGTACTCGTTTTCGAGCTGGAGTAAATGTTGGTGTGGATATTACGGCTGCAGAAATTAGGGCCAAATACGATGCGGTTGTTCTTGCGGTCGGTGCAACTCAATGGCGCGATCTTGATATTCCTGGCAGAAACTTCAATGGTGTTCATCAGGCGATGGAGTATTTGCCTTGGGGTAATCAGCAGGCGCTCAATGAATTAAAAGAAGAGCCACCCATCAATGCCCATGGCAAGCATGTAATTATTCTGGGCGGTGGAGATACTGGTGCAGATTGTCTGGGAACGGCAATTCGTCAAGGAGCCGCGAGCATCACACAAATTGAAATCATGCCACGCCCAACTGAAGAGCGTCCTAGCTCTCAGCCATGGCCAACCTATCCGATGGTTTATCGCGTGAGCAGCGCACACGAAGAATCTGGCGAGCGACTCTATTCAATTTCAACTGAGGCGTTTATCGGAGATGCATCAGGAAATCTGACAGCGCTCAAGATCGTTGAGACTAAGTTTGTTGATGGAAAGTTTGAAAAAGTCCCTGGGACTGAACGCGAGATCCCAGCAGATTTAGTCTTCTTAGCTATGGGTTTTACCGGAATTTAGAAGAATCAACTCGTGACCGATTTGAATTTGACTCTCGATCAGCGGGGAAATATCGCACGTGATCAGAACTATCACACAAATGTCGATGGAGTTTTCGTTTGCGGGGATGCTGGACGTGGGCAATCTCTTATCGTCTGGGCAATTGCAGAAGGTCGCAGCGCTGCATCAGCTCTTGATCGATATCTAATGGGGGATACGCAACTTCCTGCGCCTATCGAACCAACTGCACGTCCTTTGACGGTGTAATTTCATTAAACAAAGAGAGATGGAATAAAGTACGAAAATGCGCCGCGCGAAAATAGTCTGCACTATGGGTCCAGCTGTAGAAAGCCCCGAAAAAGCTGCAGAACTTATCGCCGCTGGAATGAATGTGGCTCGACTCAATCTTTCTCACGGTAGTTATGACGAACACCAAAATCGCCTTAATTTGATTCGCAAGGCTGCCGCAGATGCTGGAAAACCGGTAGCAATCCTTGTGGATCTTCAAGGACCAAAGATTCGTTTAGGACGTTTCTCAAACGGACCTCACGAGTTAAGCCGCGGAGATATTTTCACAATTACGACGGATGATGTTTCAGGAACAAAAGAGCGCGTCGGCACGACATACAAAGGCCTACCGGGAGATTGCAAAAAAGGTGATCGCATCCTCATCGATGATGGAAAGGTAACGGTCGAAGTTGTCGAGGTGAAAGGTAACGATGTCGTCACCAAGTGCATCGAGCCTGGTCCAGTTTCTAACAACAAAGGAATTAATCTTCCAGGCGTTGCAGTCTCTGTACCTGCGATGTCGGAAAAAGATATCGATGATCTGAGATGGGGACTTAAGGCGGGCGCAGACTTTATCGCTCTCTCTTTTGTTCGTTCCGCAAAAGATATTGATGATGTACATCGCATAATGGAGGAAGTTGGAATTCGCTTACCAGTTATTGCGAAGATTGAGAAACCTCAAGCAGTAGAGAACTTAGAAGAAATCGTTACTGCCTTTGATGGCATCATGGTCGCTCGCGGCGATCTCGGCGTTGAAATGCCAATCGAAGATATTCCTTTAGTTCAGAAGCGGTGCATTACATTGGCACGTGAAAATGCCAAGCCTGTCATTGTCGCAACGCAGATGCTTGATTCGATGATCACAAATTCTCGACCAACCCGAGCAGAAGCAACCGACTGTGCCAATGCGGTACTCGATGGCGCAGATGCTCTCATGCTCTCGGGCGAAACCAGCGTTGGGTCTTTTGCCATAGAAGCAGTGCAAACGATGGCCCGCATTATTGAAAAGACAGAGCAAGAAGCGCTCCATTTGATTCCAGCTCTGCAACATAATCCCCGCACAAAGGGTGGCGCAATTACCAAGGCTGCCACAGAAGTAGGGCTTACTGTTGGCGCCAAAGTCCTTGCTGCCTTTACAAAAACTGGTGACTCGGCTCGCCGTATGTCGCGATTACGTTCTACTATCCCAATTCTCGCTCTTACTCCCGATGCCGCAACATTTAACCAAATGTCATTGACGTGGGGAGTTGAACCTTTACTCACGCCACTGGTCACCACAACAGATGAAATGGTGAAACAAGTTGATGCGATTCTCGTTGAGACGAAGCGGGTAGCAAAAGGTGAGTTGATCATGATTGTTGCCGGCTCACCACCGGGAATCCCAGGATCTACCAACGCTATGCGCGTACATAAGGTCGGAGATGCCGTGGGTGGCGTTGCTCCTGCCTATCGCTAGAATTTAGTTCCGCGATTTCGGCCTCGGTACTCCAACGGTAGAGAGGGCAGTCTCAAACACTGCATAGTGTCGGTTCAAATCCGACTCGAGGCACATGACATCCAATACCTCTGCGCAAGCACATCGCATTCTTGTTGCGGAGGACGAAACTCTTATCCGCATGGATCTTGTTGAGATGTTAGGTGAAGCTGGCTACGACGTTGTCGCAGAAGCAAGTAATGGCCAAGAAGCAATCGATCTTGCTAAAGAGCTAAAACCTGATTTAGCAATCCTTGATGTGAAGATGCCAATTCTTGATGGAATTTCAGCGGCAGAATAAATTATTTCCATCGCTCCTGTACTCATGCTCACAGCATTTAGTCAGAAAGATCTAGTAGAGCGCGCTCGCGATGCGGGGGCTATGGCTTACGTGGTGAAACCTTTTACGATTAATGATTTGGTTCCAGCGATTGAGATTTCCATTAGCCGTCATCGCCAGATGAAGTCACTCGAACTTGAAGTTGCCGATCTTCATGATCGCCTTGAAACTCGGAAAGTTATCGATAGAGCCAAGGGAATCCTTATGAAAGCTCTCAACCTTTCCGAGCCCGAAGCTTTCTCATGGATTCAACGGGCGGCTATGGACCGGCGCATCACAATGAAAGAAGTTGCAGAGGCGGTTATTAACCCCTCGGCCACCCTGAATAAGTAAGTCACGGATTTAGAGACTGTCCATCTCATATAACGGGAAAGTTATGTCTGATAACGAGATTTTTTGTTGTGTCGAGCGTGAGCCTGGCGCTAACCTTCACCCCTCCCTGTCCCAGGGGGCATGATCATGAATGAAAGGCAATACATGAAGAAGCAACGCTTAATTTCTGTTGCTGCCGTGATCGCACTTGCTGCAGGTTCTGCAGTTGCGGTTGCTCCAGCATCGAATGCAGCAGCGAAGACTGTCACGATTGCTTACCAGGGCCCACTAACCGGTGAAGAAGCTCAGGTCGGTATCGATGAACTCAACGGCGTTAAGTACGCTGTCAAACTCTTCAATGCGAAGAACAAAGGTAAGTTCATTGTAAAGATCGTCGAAATCGACGATCAGGGTTCAGGAACTGAAGCAGCGAAAGTTGCTCCAGGTGCTGCATCGAATAAGAATATCCTCGGAATTGTTGGCCCTGCATATTCAGGCGCAACAATTGCCTCACTTCCTTTCTACAAGCAGACAAATCTTCCATTGATTTCTCCATCTGCTACTCGCGTATCAATTACTGATCCAGCACAGGGCCTCATTGGTCTCCCTGTGTTCCACCGTATTCCAGTAACTGACCGCGTACAGGGCCCAGCTCTTTACAAGCTTGCTACCCGTGGAGTTTCAGCTCCTAAGGTATTCGTCATCGATGATCAATCACCATACGGTGTCGGTCTCGTTGAATACATGAAGCTTGGTGGCGCAACTCTTGCTGGACAGGATTCTGTTCCAGATAAGACCACTGACTGGTCAGCAACTATCTCTAAGGTGAAGTCAGCAAGTGCAAACGTTGTAATCTTCACTGGTTACTACGCACAAGCTGCAACACTCTTCCGTCAGCTCCGCGACTCCGGATACACAGGAGTTCTTGCTGGTGGCGATGGTGTTCTCAGCCCAGGTATCTTGACTTTGGCGAGCGCATCAATCCTTGAAGGTGTCCGCCTCACCGGTGGAACTGTTCCTCTAGCTGAAATTTCTGCAAAGCTTGAAGCAGATTTCAAGGCAAAGATGGGCGTCTCTTCAGGTACATATGCTGCTGAATCAATCGATGCTGCAAATGTCTTCCTAAGCTGCATCTCAAAGGGAGTAAATACCCGTGCTGCAATGCTCAAGTGCGTCAAGGCGTACAAGGGCAAGTCAATCACCGGTAGCGCACTCTCCTTTGATAAGTACGGCGACACCGCTGGCGGAGTCATGAATGGCTTCGAAATCAAGGGTGGAGCAATCAAGTACACAGGAGCAGTAAAGTAAAAAATCTCCATTAGCGATTAACTTCGCAAAAGAGATATAGATTGAAAAGCGGGCGCCTAGTCACAAGCTAGGCGCCACGCTTTAAGCAAGTTTTGAAGCTTTCACAATCACAGAAAGTGGTCGAGTGCTAAGTAACTTTCAAGATCAGTTCGCTTCACTCACGGTAGGCGGGCTAAGTCTCGGTTTTATTTACGTCCTTATTGCTCTTGGCTACACCATGGTCTACGGCGTCCTCCGCATGATCAACTTCGCAAATTCAGAAGTTTTTATGTACGGAACCTTTGCAACCATCATCGTAATTCGCGATCTCTTTGGATTCACCCAACAATCTGAACCAGCGACGGGATTCCGCCTGGTTTACATTCTTTTCTTATGTTTGATCGCTTCGATGTTAATGTCAGGAATCTTGTCAATATTTCTAGAACTTGTGGCGTATCGTCGCCTTCGCAATCGTGGCTCAAATAAACTCGCACCTCTTATTTCGGCAATCGGAATGTCCATCGTTCTGGCTGAATTCATGCGCATCCTTACCGACTCTCGCTACGTTGGTAGCCCTCGTGTGATGGAGAAGAAGTCACTGGGTACTTTCTTTGGCGCTGAACTCCGTTTAGATAACGTCATCATCATCGTTGCTGGACTCATTCTATTTGTATCGCTTAGCCAGTTCGTCCAACGCACGCGCCTTGGAAAAGCAATCCGCGCGGTATCTATGAATGAAGACGCGGCAAAGCTCATGGGCGTAAATCTCAATTTTGTTGTCTCTGGAACATTCCTAGTCGGTGGCCTGATGACCGGCGCCGCTGGCTTCTTCTATGTTCTCAAGTATGAAAACACCTCATTTAATATTGGTTTCGAATTAGGTATCGCCGCATTCACCGCGGCAATTCTCGGCGGAATCGGAAATATCAAAGGCGCCTTCTATGGCGGTATCGCGCTCGGACTTCTTGAAACCTATGCATCATTCTTCCTTGGTACCCAATGGAAAGCCGTTACAGTCTTTATCGTTCTGGTCTTTGTTCTCTATTTCCGTCCGAATGGCGTATTCGGTGAAGCTATTACGCAGACGAGGGCATAATGTTTAATTTACGTGATTGGGGCGCAGGCGTCTGGGAGCGTTCAGGACGTCCAGTACGAGTATTGATTGCACTTGGCGCAATTGCTGCTGCGGCGTCACTTCCACTGTTGGGCGGAACTTTCCTTAATACTCCCATCGCAGACTACGGATCAGTTCTTGTTTTCCCGGTCGCAATCTTTGTCATCATGGCACTTGGTTTAAATATTGTTATTGGAAAGAGTGGTCTCCTTGATCTTGGATACGTTGCCGTCTTTGCAATCGGCGCGTACACCATGGGAATTCTTGGAACCAAGACCGGGCTAAATTCGTGGGAGATTCTCCCCATCGGTATCGCGATGGCGATGTTTGCAGGATTGATTCTTGGCGTTCCAGCTCTTCGTTTACGCGGTGATTACCTGGCAATTATTACGTTGGGATTCGGCGAGATTGTCCGTATTACTGCCCTCAATCTCAATTCCATCGGCGGCGCAAATGGAATTGTCGGAATTCCGACTCCTCCTACAATCTTTGGACTTGAGTACACCTTCGATAATCACAGGCTCTATTTCTGGACCTTCCTTATTATCATCTTGCTTACCATCTGGATGATTCGCCGCCTCTCGGTTCGACGTGCCGGACGTGCATGGGAATCAATCCGTCAAGATGAAGATGCAGCAGAATTGATGGGAGTTCCAACATTCCGCTACAAGATTTGGGCCTTTGTACTTGGTGCATCTGTTGGTGGTGCGGCTGGCGTTCTTTACGCTTCTAAGACGCTCTTCATCTCACCGGATAACTTCACGCTCCAAGTCTCAATCCTTATTTTGGCTTGCGTGGTCTTCGGCGGAATGGGAAATATCTGGGGTGTAGTTCTTGGAGCAATCATTCTCGGTTATCTTCCAGATCGCATTCGTTTTATCTCTGATGCGCGCTTGTTGGTCTTCGGTGCAGTTCTTGTATTGATGATGAACTTACGTCCAGATGGATTGCTGCCACGCAAAAAGCGTGAAAAGGCGCTACCTGAGAAGGGGCAATCATGAGCGAATCAATTTTGAAATTGCAGAATGTGACCATGCAATTTGGTGGCGTCGTAGCTCTTAATGATGTCTCTTTTGAAATTAAGAAACAAGAGATCCTTGGACTGATTGGGCCGAATGGTGCTGGAAAAACCACAGTATTCAATGTCATTACCGGTGTCTATCAAGTAACCAAAGGCGATATCACCTTTGAAGGCAAATCACTCAAGGGAAGAAAGCGTTACAAAATTACTCGAGGCGGAGTTGCTCGTACCTTCCAAAACATCCGACTTTGGGGTGATATGACAGCTCTTGAGAATGTCATTACTGCAACAGATACTCATAAGAGATCGGGTTTGATAAGTGGACTCTTTGGATTACCTGTCTCGCGCCGTGAGGAGAAACGTGACAAGGCTCGTGCTCAAGAACTTTTGGATTTCATTGGCATCGGTGAGTATGCAGACCGCCTAGCCAAGAACCTTCCTTATGGTGTTCAGCGCAGACTTGAGATTGCCCGCGCTCTTGGAACTGAGCCAAAGCTTCTTCTTCTTGATGAACCAGCTGCAGGTTTTAATCCCGCAGAAAAAGTTGAACTCGCTAAGACAATTCGCAAGATTCGCGATGCCGGTTATACGGTTTTGCTTATTGAACACGACATGTCACTTGTGATGGGCGTTTCAGATCGCGTAGTGGTCATTGATTTCGGTCAGAAAATTGCTGACGACCTACCTGCCAAAGTTCAGAACGATAAGCGCGTTATCGAAGCCTATTTAGGAGTTCCTGAAGATGCGTCTTGAAATTAAAGATCTCCGAGTTCACTACGGAAAAATTGAAGCGATCAAAGGTATCTCCGTTGTCGTAAACGAGGGCGAGATTGTTACTCTCATTGGCGCAAATGGAGCAGGCAAAACCACGACATTGAAAACAATCTCGGGATTGCGCCCTGTTTCTTCAGGCTCCATCGTCTTTGATGGAGAAGACATCTCGAAGTTGCCAGCTCACGAACGAGTTAAACGAGGAATTTCTCAAGCTCCTGAAGGACGCGGAATTTTTCCTGGCATGACGGTTCTGGAGAATCTTGAGATGGGTAAGTACCACCTAAAGATGCGCCAGGCCGAGATTAATGAAGATTTAGATAAGGTCTATTCCTTATTTCCTCGTTTGAAAGAACGCGCTAGCCAAGCTGGCGGAACACTCTCAGGTGGAGAGCAACAGATGTTGGCTATTGGACGCGCTTTGATGGCACGACCAAAGGTTTTGCTCCTTGATGAACCATCTATGGGTCTTGCCCCCCAGATGATTGCAAATATTTTCCGCATCATCACCGAAATTAACAAGCAGGGCGTAACAATTTTGCTCGTTGAACAGAATGCTCAACAAGCTCTCAATCGCGCACATCGCGCTTATGTTCTAGAGATTGGCGCCATCACCAAAGAAGCGAAGGCGAAGGATCTTCTCAACGATCCACACGTGAAGTCGGCTTACTTAGGGACCGGCGCACACGAAATCTTTTAAATTAGCGCTCTGCAAGAATCAAACAAGTAATGCGCGCTGTGCATGTGCGTTCACCTTTATCGTTGGTGATTTCAACGTTATAAGTGCATAGCGTTTTTCCAAGCGTTACAGCTGTTGCCACCGCCGTCACAATTCCTGATGTAGCGGATTTATGATGACTAGCGCTTACTTCAATGCCGACAATGCGGCGCGTAACTCCAGCATGTAGATGAGTTCCAACTGAGCCGAGACTCTCTGCGAGAACAACATTTGCCCCGCCATGAAGTAAACCAAAAGGTTGGGTGTTACCTTCAACGGGCATCGTTCCTACGAGACGTTGTGGAGAGGCTTCGATGATTTCGATTCCCATCTTCTTATCGAGAGTGCCACGGCCACGCTCATTTAATAACTG
>JAPOJL010000039.1 GCA_029978425.1 Actinomycetota bacterium | reverse complement strand
GTGGTGTGGTTCCAGAAGTAGCTTCGCGCGCACACCTTGAGGCAATGCAACCCGCTATCGTGCGAGCGCTAAGAGAAAGCGGCGCGGAACTTAAAGACCTAGATGCAATTGCCGTTACTGCAGGTCCTGGATTAGTCGGAGCGCTTCTAGTTGGAGTCTCAGCTGCCAATGCCTTAGCGCTGGCACTTAACAAACCTTTATTTGGAGTCAATCACTTAGCATCACATGTTGCCGTTGATCTATTAACTCATGAGCGCGATATTCGTCCCACTATTGCTTTGTTGGTCAGCGGAGGGCATTCATCAATCCTCAAGGTCAATGACATCACAAGTGATATCACCACATTAGGCCAGACTGTTGATGATGCAGCGGGTGAAGCCTTTGACAAGATTGCGAGATTATTGAAGCTAGGTTTCCCAGGTGGACCGTTGATCGATCAAGATGCAAAAAACGGAAATCAATTAGCGATTAACTTTCCACGCGGATTGACTCAATCTAAAGATATGGCGGAACACGAATTTGATTTTTCATTTTCTGGTTTAAAGACAGCGGTCTCGCGATACTTACAGGCAACGCCTGATTATGTTCGCGCTGATGTTTCAGCATCGTTCCAGGAAGCGGTCGTTGATGTGTTACTTCAGAAATCGATTAAGGCTTGCACAGATACTGGAATTGATTCGTTGGTGATCGCTGGGGGAGTTGCTGCGAACTCTCGCCTTCGCGCCGTCGCCCAAGAACGTTGTGCTGTAGCGAAGATTGAATTGCGCACCCCACCCCCAGCTCTATGTACTGATAACGGCGCCATGGTCGCTGCTCTCGGCTCGCTTGCGATCTCGGCAGGACACCCCGCCTCCGCCCTCGGCATCGAGGCCGCCTCCGCCGTCAGCCCTTCGATCCCCATCTGGAGTTAGCCCAAGCTCGGATTTGAGAACGGGAATAGTCGCCCCTAGGCTAGGCGTTAGCACTCGCCGAGCGAGAGTGATAATTCGCTCGAACCCTAGGTTCAACTCGAAATAGATAAGAAGGAGCTACAACGATGGCCATTGCCATTAAGCCACTTGAAGATCGCATCGTTATCAAAATCAACGAAGCTGAAGAGAAGACCGCTTCTGGTCTTGTCATTCCAGATACCGCTAAAGAGAAGCCACAAGAAGGCACCGTTGTTGCCGTAGGCCCAGGACGTTTTGATGATGGCGTTCGCGTCCCAATGGATATCAAAGTTGGCGATGTCGTGCTGTACAGCAAGTACGGCGGAACTGAAATCAAGCACGGTGGCGAGGAATATCTAGTTCTCTCTGCTCGTGACATCCTTGCAGTTATCGCGAAGTAAGAAGAGACGATAACTCAACATGGGTAAATCACTTCACTTCGACGAGAGCGCTCGTCGCGGTATGGAGCGTGGCGTAAATATCCTCGCTGATACCGTCAAAGTAACTCTCGGCCCTAAGGGTCGTAACGTTGTTATTGGAAAATCTTTTGGCGCACCACTCATCACAAATGATGGCGTCACAATCGCAAAAGAAATCGAACTTTCAGATCCTGCTGAGAACATGGGCGCACAACTTGTTAAGCAAGTTGCAGAGAAGACAAACGATGTTGCCGGTGATGGAACCACTACCGCAACTGTTCTCGCACAAGCAATGGTGAAGGAAGGCCTTCGTAACCTTGCAGCTGGCGCACAACCAATGGGAATCAAAGCTGGAATTGAAGCTGCTGTTGCCTCTGTTGTCGACAAGCTTCGCGCTAACTCCACAAAGATCTCTGGCAAAGAGCAGATTGCAGATGTTGCAACTATCTCTGCCCAAGATCGCGTGATCGGCGACCTCATTGCAGAAGCAATGGATAAGGTCGGCAAAGATGGCGTCATCACTGTTGAAGAATCTTCAACAACTGGCCTCGAACTCGAATTCACTGAAGGTATGCAATTCGATAAGGGTTATATCTCCCCATATTTCGTCACTGATCAAGATCGCATGGAAGCCATCCTTGAGGATGCTTTTGTCTTGATTTCAGCTGGAAAAATCTCAGCTTTGGCTGATCTCCTCCCGATTCTCGAGCAGGTCGCTAAGGCAGGAAAGCCGCTTCTCATCATCGCTGAAGATGTCGAAGGTGAAGCGCTTTCAACTCTCGTTGTAAACCGTATGCGCGGAGTATTTACCTCAGCTGCTGTTAAGGCCCCAGGTTTTGGCGATCGTCGCAAGGCGATGCTCCAAGACATGGCAGTTCTTACCGGTGGCCAAGTTATCTCCAGCGAAGTTGGTCTCAAGCTCGACCAAATTTCCATCGACATGTTGGGTCGCGCCCGTCGCATCGTGATCACTAAAGATCACACCACCATCGTTGATGGCGCTGGTAATAAGAAAGATGTGGAAGGTCGCATCGGCGAATTGCGTCGCGAAATCGAAGCTGCAGATTCAGATTGGGATCGTGAAAAGCTCCAAGAGCGTCTTGCAAAGCTCTCGGGTGGAGTTTGCGTCATCAAAGTTGGCGCCCACACCGAAGTTGAATTGAAAGAGAAGAAGCACCGCTTAGAAGGTGCAATCTCAGCAACTCGCGCAGCTGTTGAAGAAGGCATTGTCGTTGGTGGTGGCGCGGCTCTCGTACATGCTGCAACAGTTCTTGATAGCGATCTTGGATACGAAGGCGATGCAGCAGTCGGTGTACGCCTTGTTGCAAAGGCTTGCCAAGAACCACTTCGTTGGATCGCTGAAAATGCGGGCCAAGAAGGCTATGTCGTTGTCTCCAAGGTTCGCACGTTGAAACCAAATGAAGGTTTCAATGCAGCAACCGATGAGTACGGCGACTTAGTAAAAGCTGGCGTAATCGATCCAGTAAAAGTAACTCGTTCCGCACTTGCTAACGCAGCCTCAATCGCAGCGATGTTCATTACAACCGAAGCGCTTGTCTTTGAGACTCCAGAAGCAAAGAAGGACGAAGCTGCAGGACATGGCCATAGCCATGGACCAGGTGGCCATAGTCACTAGCTAATTACTATCTAGAAAACTCTTCTAGAGAGGCCCCCGTCAGTTGATCTGACGGGGGCCTTTTCTCATTACACTCGCCCGATGAATTCTGAAACAGTAAATGTGTCCACAACGGTCTGGCTTGTTACTTTGGCTGTCGTTTTTGTCGTTACCTTGGCCGATCTTGCGTGGGCCTGGTTCCGGCGTAACTCGGTGACCTCCCTTCGGGAAGCAGCCACCTGGACGGCAATTTATGTCTCTGCCGCAATCGCTTTCGGAATCTCGATGCGCAGCTGGGATTGACCAACTGCATCCGCAGAATTCTTTGCTGGATGGATTACTGAGTATTCGCTTTCCATCGATAATCTCTTTGTTTTCTTGATTATTCTGACTCGTCTCAAGATTGAAAAAGAGAAAGAGCAACTAGTCCTTTTATTGGGCATTTTGATGGCCCTAGTCATGCGCGGCATATTCATAGTTATTGGCGCAGCTGTGGTCGAAAGATTCGTTGCAATCTTCTTCTTCTTTGGCGCAATTCTGCTTTGGACCGCATACAAACTCATCACCGAAGATCCAGAAGAAGATGAGTGGCAGGAAAATCGCATCATCACCGCCTTAAGAAAGAGAGGCTGGTCAACTTTTACTCTCGCTCTCGTTGCACTTGGAACCACTGATCTGCTCTTTGCACTTGATTCAATCCCAGCAATATTTGGTCTCACCCGCGACCCTTACATTGTTTTTATGGCTAACGCATTTGCCTTGATGGGCCTACGTCAGCTCTATTTCTTAGTCGGAATTCTTCTGAAACGATTGGTCTATCTATCCAAAGGTCTTTCCATCGTCCTTGGATTTATCGGTGTCAAACTTATTATCGAAGCGCTCCACGGCATTGGTATCCACGACATTGCTGGATTTGAGATTCCACATGTCTCACTTGCCGTTTCATTGGGCGTGATCATTTCTGCACTAGCTGTCACAACTGTCATTAGCTTGCGAAAGAATCCCGGCCACGAGCCCGATCCATTGAAGGGCTAAAAATAATTAGGGAACAAAAAAGCCCCCGAATCCGTGAGGCCGGGGGCTTAGTTCTTGTCGAAAGAGGAGTTACGCAGTAAAGAATCTCTGCTGACGCTGAGCCTTACTGATAATGTCCAAACGCTCTTCCTCAGTTAATCCACCCCAGATGCCATATGGCTCTTGAGCAGCGAGAGCATGTGCGCGACATGCTGCGATTACCGGGCAGGATGCGCAGACCGCTTTTGCAGCGTTCTCACGAGCCTTGCGGCGGGGGCCGCGTTCACCATCTGGATGAAAGAACATCTCAGTTGGAAGGGATCGGCAAGCACCCTCATACTGCCATTCCCAATTAGTGGCTACCGGCTTCGGTAAGCGAGAGGTTTCGGACATGGGTGAACCATACAATCGCGCCATAGGTTGTTCAAGTACCTTGACCGTATATACCTATTTCAAGTCGCGGACCTCACATCATGCCCCCACTATTGGCCCATGGCTGATAACTCCCTGCGTAAAGAAGCCCTTGATGGCTCTGAAGCGCTCACTGTCGCGGCGGTCGCCCGTCGACTTGGAGTAGCCCCTGCAACGCTTCGTACCTGGGATCGCCGTTATGGGCTCGGTCCAACGGAACACAGTACGGGTGAACATCGCCGTTATAGCAATCATGATTTAGCTCGACTCACGCTAATGCGAAAACTTGTGATCGCAGGCGTTTCCCCAGCCGAAGCGGCGCAACGTGCTCTGGCTTTTGATGGAGATGTATCACCTGATGCCATTGCAAACTCCATAACTAACGATGTCGCGATCCGCGAAGAGTTGGTGGAAACTCTCATTCGCGCCGCTCGCGCATATGACCGGAACTTCATTGAAGAGCTTCTTCGTTCTGAGCTCTCCGCTCGTGGCATCACCAATACATGGAATGAAGTAATTGTTCCGCTGCTCATCCTGATTGGCGATGAATGGGCAGAATCTGGCACCGGTATCGAAACTGAACACTTGGTTAGTGAAATCATCAAGCGTTTGTTGCAAGAAGCTAATTCATCAATCCAGAATCCCATCAATGCTCGCCCTGTTTTGTTGGCATGCATCGGCGAAGAGATGCATTCACTTGCGTTATACGCATTAGGCGCTGCGCTATCTGAAAGAAAGATTGCAACACAATTTCTTGGCGCCCGTACGCCAATCGAAGCGATTAGCGCTGTTGTAAAGCGCTCTGCACCTCCTGCAATTTTCTTGTGGGCACAATTAGATAAGAATGGAAAGCCTGAAGTTCTTGGCGAGATACCAAGCATCCGTCCTGCACCACGCGTTGTCCTAGGTGGACCGGGTTGGAATCGCAAGGAAGTTAAGTCAGCAGTTCTCGTCGATGATCTCCTAGATGCATGTGAAGAAATCATGCGGGCAGTTGGAGCTTAATAACCTCCTCCATTAAGGTGGCGTGGTGAGCGAGAACGTCAATGAAAAGGTCGCAATGTTGGGCCTCACCTACGACGATGTCCTTCTCTTGCCGGATGCCTCCGATGTTGTCCCTTCCGAGGTCAATACTCGAACGCAGCTCACCCGCGATATCTACCTCGATATTCCGCTGATTTCATCGGCGATGGATACCGTCACAGAATCAGCGATGGCAATCGCTATGGCTCGCGCCGGTGGAATCGGAATCATCCATCGCAATCTCGCAATCGACGAACAAGTCACGCATGTCAAACTCGTTAAGGGCGCTGGACTTCTCGCTGGCGCTGCAGTCGGTGTTGGTGATGATGGATTCGAAAGAGCTGAAGCGCTCATCGAAGTCGGAGTTGATGTAGTCGTTGTCGATACTGCTCACGGCCATCATCGCGCGGTCCTCGATGCGATTACGAGAATTAAGAAGAGATTTCCTAAGCAAGAAATTATTGGTGGCAACGTTGCTACTCGCGCAGGAGCGCAAGCTCTCATTAATGCAGGCGCAGATGCGGTGAAAGTTGGCGTTGGCCCGGGATCAATTTGTACAACTCGAGTATTGACCTCGGAAGGGACAACATCGGA
>JAPOJL010000038.1 GCA_029978425.1 Actinomycetota bacterium | reverse complement strand
CCAGATACCTGTGGGAAGCGTCCATCACCGGGCCAGTTGCTGACACCGTTTTCTAGCGCTTTCCATAGATTTTCACCAGTGATAACAGATATGCCCACAGTGTTACCAAATGGGTACACCGCAAGCGCATCGCCAAGAGTTACGTCATATGGAGCAACTTTGTCAGCACCAGGACGGTTATAAGTCTTATCAGCAGGAACATACGTTGCCGCTGGGAACTTATCGCGAATACCGCCACCGTTGATATATGCGAAGTCAGTTCCATACTTCTTTCGCATCGCATCGGTTGTGAAGTTACCAAGAGCAGCTTCGCCAGCGCGCTGAACTTGAGGAGTTCCGCCTTGCGGGAAGATGCCATTTACTTTGCCGATCTTTACATCAAGTTTGGCATTGAGTTGATCTTTATATTTCTTGACCAACGCTGCGCCATCAGCATTTGGAGTCAATGTTGCAAAGCTAGAGCGAGTTACGACATCGACCATTGATCCACGTACGCGACCGCTTCCATCCATGCAGACATTTACTCTGTTGTATTCCTGACCAGCATTTCTCGTCATGGCAATCAGAGAACCTTGTCTAAAGAAATCACCGGCGAGGACCGATGAATAAGTCTGGTGGCTATGACCGCCGAAAACGACTGCGGCGCCGCGGATTTGCTTAGCCAACTCGATGAGTCGACCTTTTGCTTCACCATCGCGATTTTCTTGCCAACCTTGGTGCAAGATTGCAACTACTAATTGCGCACCTGCGGCCTTGGCTTCAACGATTGCAGAGTTGATTCCTTGCGCATCAGAAGCAATGACAAGATCTTTGCCATTGAATGTGAGATTGCCTGGGAAGATTTGCTCTTTTGTATCCTCAGTATTTCCAGCCACAAAGCCAACTTTCACGCCACCACGATCGATAATGGTGTAATTCTTTGCTGCTTTGGAACCGCTCTTGAGTGGCTCAAGTGAGCTGTAATTTGAGGCAACCCACTGGAAATCAGAGGCGCCAATAATCTTCTGAACATGGGCGAGGTTTCGATCATGTTCGTGATTTCCAAATCCTGATACATCGAACTTCAGCAAGTTCATGGATTCGATTGTTGGTAGCTCTTCAAATTGACTTGAAATTGGGGGAGCAGCACCAATGTTGTCACCAGAAGAAACTGTGAATGTTGCAGCATTCTTTGCACGCTCTGCGGCAAATGCGCTCATCAAAAGTGCAGTGCCAGCGTTAGCTGAAGTTCCCTCTATTGCACCATGCAGATCGCTGAGCTGCAGAATCTGAACTGCTTGCCATGTGCTCTTTGCAACTCCGGCTAGATCAGTTGCGCTAAATGTTTTGCTCCATGTTGCTGCAGGAGAGAATCCATACGCGTTGACAGCTTTGATGCTGATGGTTGCGCTGGTTTGTCCTTCAATAATAGGAAGTGTGACAACGCCTTTTGTGGCTGCAGGAACTGTGATGGGGCATGAACCTGCTCCGCCAGATAGAACATAACCAGTAACTGCTGGCGATGCAGTTACCGTGTTAAAGACAACGCGCACACCTTGTGGAGTAACCGTTGCTTTTTTGATGACGGGAGCTGCAGGAACTGCATAAGTATTTGCAGTGGCCTGCGGGGAAGTGAGCACCACGAGTGCGGATGTCGTAAGCGCGAGGGCGCTGACAACAGCGGATAGACGAACGCGGAGGGAGCGACCCTGGGCGTTCGGGGTGGATGTATGAGTGATCACGGGCGGATACTCACACAGGAATGGTTACGAGATTGCGACAGACGCGTGTGGCGCGGGTGTCGTTTTGATAACGGACCAGACCGAGCCGCTTGTGTCTGTCAGGGGCGCTCGCTAGAGTTCGAACAAATGTTCGAAAAATCAGATAACCCCGATAGTCCTACTAACCAGCGGCCCGAGATCTTCCTCGCCGGTGGTGAACCTATTGAGTTCACCTATAACGGCCAGCGCTTTCGAATTCACACTGTGCTTTCTTCATGGCGTGAATCTGGCGGATGGTGGAATCGCGCTAGCGATGGACTCTTCCGTCCTGACGATGGATCACGTGCGCTCTGGCGCGTTGAAGCAGCCCCTATCGGCGTAATGAAAACTTTTGAAATCGAACGCATCGAAGAGTTCGGTCACTGGCGGATTCGTCCTACCTCTCGACCAGCATAAATTTCTTAACGCTCATGAGCTTTACTCACCTACATCTATCTAGTGGTTTCTCATTTAAATATGGAACCACCCTTCCTCATCTCCTTGTCGAGCAAGCTCGCGAATTAGGAATGAGCTCTCTTGCCCTCACTGATCGTGACGGATTATCTGGCGCAATTCGTTTCACCCAGAGTTGTTTAGAAAATGACATTACTCCGATTCTTGGAGTTGATATTAGTTATGACAATCAATCACGAATTACTCTGCTCGCCACTCCTGGTCGCGGTTGGTCTTCATTGGTCCGAGTCGTGACTGAGTTGAAAAAATATGGACGGGCTTGTGATCTCACTTTTCTACAAAACAACTCTCACCTCACAAAAAATCTCCTGGCGTTACATGGCCCTGATTCCGAAATAGCGCGAGCCCTTACTTCTCGACGCTATGACAAAGCGCTATTTATTTTTAACTCCACTCGAGAGTTGTTTTTAGATCAAGCTATCGAGTGCGTCTCTCATCTGGTCTATGGAGATGGTCCACGATCTACCATTCATGCCGCTCGGATGTTGGGTTTTGCTCGCGATCATGATCTACCGGCCCTCCTCACAAATGCAGCCCGCATGCGTTTTCGAGAAGATGCTCCTATCGCAGATATTCTCGATGCTACGCGCCATCTTCTCCCACTCCACAAGAGCGTTGTTGAGCGGAAAAATGCGGAAGCATTTCTCAAATCTTCAGATGAGATGGAGGCGCTAGCCGAAAAAATAGCGCTGGCTGCTGGTGAGCGCCATGCTCATCGTTTACTTGCAGCTACTCGCGAATGGGCAGACCGGGCTGCTTTATCGCCGACCCACGATATTGGGATTGGATCTATCCATCTCCCAGAACCTCATGTCGTTGGCGCGACATCACACCACGAACTCACCTCCCAACTTCGTCAACGTGCGATATCAGGAGTGCATTGGCGATACGGAGAATTTCGTAGCGATGTTCAAGAACGTCTTGATAAAGAACTCTCCATTATCGAGAGCCTTGGTTATGAGTCATATTTTCTAACCGTTGCTGACATCACCGATCGTGCTCGCGCCAGCGGTATTCGCGTTGCAGCTCGAGGTAGCGGTGCAGGTTCGCTGGTCTGCCATCTCTTGGGAATCTCCGGGGTAGAACCGCTCTCACTTGGTTTATTGATGGAGCGTTTCTGCTCACCACTTCGTAAAGCGCTCCCTGATATTGATATCGATGTTGAATCAGCTCGCCGTTTAGAAATTTACGATCAAGTCTTTGCTGCTTATCAAGAGCGATGCGCAACAGTTGCGATGTTTGATACTTATCGCGCGCGCCATGCGATTCGTGATGTTGGCGCTGCGTTATCCCTCCCGCCAATGGAGATTGATCTTGTTGCGAAATCCCTGCCACACATTCGCGCTCGTAATATCGCTCAATCTCTTGAGAACCTTCCCGAATTACGTAGCCTCAATCTCACATCACCGACCTGGAAAATGGCGATTGGTCTTGCTCAGCGCCTTGATGGACTGCCACGAAATTTAGCGATGCATCCTTGCGCTGTTGTGATCTCTGATGGTGGTTTATATGACCGCGCACCCATCGAAAACAATGCCAGCAACTATCCGATGGTCCAATGGGATAAGGATGATGTAGAAGCAATTGGGCTTTTAAAGCTCGACATCCTTGGTGTTCGCATGCAATCTGCTCTGGCATATGCCACATCCGAAATCGAACGCACAACGGGAAGTGAGATCAATCTTGATTCAATCGCTCTTGACGACCCCAAGACATTTGAATTAATTCAATCCACCCAGACTTTAGGGCTCTTCCAAATCGAAAGCCCGGGCCAACGTGAATTAGTTGGAAAGTTCGCTCCCGAGACATTTACCGATCTAATTATCGATATCTCACTCTTTAGACCAGGCCCAGTTAAAAGCGACATGATCACGCCATTTCTCAACGCGCGCCAAGGTTGGAAATCACGCGAGATATTTCACCCTGATCTCTACGAGATTCTCGATGATACGGAAGGCGTCGTTGTCTTTCATGAACAGGTCATTGAAATCATCGCTACCTTAGGTGGAGTCTCACTCGCTGAAGCAGATGAAAAACGTCGCGCACTCGGAAGTAAAGAAGGCCAACAAGAAGTCTGTGACTGGTTCTTTCCCGCTGCTACCTCGCGCGGATATTCAATCGAAATCATCACCAAGGTCTGGGATGTGCTGCGAGCTTTTGCATCCTTTGGATTCTGCAAAGCCCACGCTGCAGCTTTCGCCCTTCCTACCTACCAATCAGCATGGCTGAAAACTCATTACCCCGCAGCCTTTCTTGCTGGAGTTCTTACCCACGAACCTGGCATGTATCCAAAGCGGTTACTCCTTGATGAAGCCCGCCGCCTTGATCTTTCAATTGCGCCTCTTGATATCAATCTCTCTGATCGCACATACCGAGTTGAGGGGGATAGCCAAGAAAAAATCCGACTCTCTCTCACAGATATAAACGGCATTAGTGAGAGCGAAGTCGATGCCATCATCGCGCATCGCCCTTATATCGATCTCGCTGATTTCGTACATCGCAGCGGGGTAAGTAGACCTACCTGTGAAGCCCTTCTGATGGTCGGCGCCTTTGATTCAATCTCTGCACCAGACCTCAATCATCGCGACTTACTTCTTCATCTCAACGATGTATATAAATGGTCACGCTCTTCCACAAAGGCGCTCTCCACTGTAAGTGGCTCCCAACTCACCTTCGGTTTTACCCCGCCGCTATCCAAGACTGGGTTACCTGATTTAAAAGCTCATGAGCGAGTAAAGAATGAGATTGATTTTTTAGGAATGGATATCTCGCATCACATGATTGAGTTTTACTCCGAATTCTTAAATCAGATCGGCGCTGTGCGATCGAGTGATCTACTTTTACAACGCTCGCGATCTTCAGTTCTTGTTGCTGGAGTAAAGGTTGCTCTCCAAACTCCACCAGTTCGTTCTGGAAAGAGAGTTATGTTCTTAACCCTGGATGATGGATATGGCTGTAGCGATGCAACGTTCTTTGAAGATATGCAACGCTCGTGTGCCGAGACCCTCTACAACTCTTGGCTCTTACTGGTCCGCGGCGAGATTCGCAGAACCGGACCACGCGGTGTTTCGATACGCGCCACAGGGGCATGGGAATTATCAACTGCGTATGAGAAGTGGCGTAATGTCGCGGTCTGTGAGTGAAGAGATGAGCGAACACTCCACAATCTTGCATGTAGATATGGATGCTTTCTATGCATCGGTATCGGAGCTTGATTACCCTCAATATCGCGGCAAGCCATTGGTCGTTGGAGCAGGTGCGCGCGGTGTTGTCTTATCTGCCAATTACGCCGCACGAAAATTTGGAATCAGAGCTGCAATGCCCGTCTCGCGAGCCCAACGTATGGCACCGAGCGCAGTATTTATCCACCCTGATCATGAACGTTATTCCGAGGTCTCTCGACGCGTCATGGAAATTTTCTTTGAGTTCACTCCTTATGTCGAACCTTTATCACTCGATGAAGCATTTTTAGATGTCACGGGATCGCGTCGACTTTTTGGAACTGGCCGTGAGATTGCAATATCTATTCGCAAGAGAGTCTTTGAACAAGAGAAAATAACTTGTTCTGTAGGGATAGCCACCACAAAGTTCATCGCCAAACTTGCCTCTGGTCGATGTAAGCCAGACGGGATGCTGGAAATTGCACACGATCGAGTGCTGACTTTTCTCCATCCACTTCCGGTAAGCGAAATCTGGGGAGTAGGTCCTAAAACAAATGAAGAACTACAGCGCTTGGGTTTGCGAACCGTCGCAGATATCGCACACACTCCATTAGAAACATTGAAGCGCGCATTAGGGGAGAATGCTGGCGTTTCGCTCTATGAATTGGCGTGGGCCCGTGATTATCGGGAAGTGGTACCTGACGCTCCAGAAAAAAGTATTAGCGCTGCCGAAACTTTCTCATACGACTTGGAGGATCGAGAGGAAATCTTTCGCGAGTTATTGCGTCTGACGGAGCGGGCATCACATCGATTAAGAAAACGAGA
>JAPOJL010000037.1 GCA_029978425.1 Actinomycetota bacterium | reverse complement strand
GTGGATACTTCATGAAGTAACTCGACGGTGAAAGTAATGGCCCGCCGATCTTTCGATCAAGAGCTAACTTTGCACAACGAACTGCATCAATAATCACACCTGCTGAGTTTGGTGAATCCCATACTTCAAGCTTGTATTCAATATTCAATGGAACATCACCGAATGCTCGTCCCTCAAGGCGTACGAACGCCCACTTACGATCATCAAGCCATTCAACATAATCCGAAGGACCAATATGAACATTTCCTGCACCCATGTCGTAATCAAGTTGTGAGGTCACGGATTGAGTTTTGGAGATCTTCTTTGATTCAAGGCGATCGCGCTCCAACATGTTTTTGAAGTCCATGTTTCCGCCGACATTGAGTTGATATGTGCGCTCTACCTTCACGCCGCGGTCCTGGAACAACTTGGTAAGGATGCGGTGGGTAATTGTCGCGCCGACTTGAGACTTGATGTCATCGCCGATGATTGGAAGTCCAGCTTTGCTGAACTTATCTGCCCATTCCGGATTTGTGGCGATAAATACGGGCAACGCATTAACAAAAGCGCATCCCGCATCGAGGGCGCACTGGGCATAGAACTTTGCGGCGTCTTCCGAACCGACCGGTAGATAACAAACGAGTACATCAACTTTGGCGTCTTTCAAGGCCTGGACCACATTTACCGGCGCAGCGGTTGATTCAGTGATGGTTTCTTTGTAGTACCGCCCAAGTCCATCTCTGGTTTCCCCACGAAGAACTGTGATTCCCGATTTTGGGACATCAGCAAATTTAATGGTGTTATTTTCACTCGCCCACATTGCATCAACGAGATCAAGGCCAACCTTCTTGGAGTCCACATCAAATGCGGCAACGAACTTCACATCCTTGACGTGATATCCCCCGACAACAACATTCATGAGTCCTGGGATCTCTTGATCAATCGGCGCATCTTTGTAGTAATGCACGCCCTGAATCAGAGAGTTTGCGCAATTGCCGACTCCTACGATGGCAACGCGTATTTCTTTTGTTGAGGTCACGAGGTTTTCCTTTCAGACTTAATCATTTCTTCGAGCCAAGCGATCTCTCGCTCTGCAGTTTCAAGGGAGTGGCGACGCCATTCCACGAGGTATTTATCAAGGCCAACGGCAGACCTTTCGAGGTCGGCGCGAAGAATTTCGGCCTTCTCCTTGAGGCGGCGATGGCGCCCCTCAAGAATTCTTAATCTGCTTCGAGTAGATGTCGGGCTAAAGAAGGCGACATGCACTTCGAAGTTATCGTCATCCCAGGATTGTGGGTTGACGCTTTCAGTAAGTTCATCAAATTTTTCTTGTCCATCTTTGGTGATGGAGTAAACGATGCGAACTCTTTTGGAACGTCCGCCTTTGGGGACTTCGGCTTGGGAGATAAGTCCTGCATCAACCATGCGGCGAAGTTGTGGGTAGAGCACCGAGAATGAGAGCGCACGAAAAGGTCCAAATATTGAAGTCAGGCGCTTGCGCAGCTCGTATCCATGGAGCGAGTTCTGTGAGAGCAGCCCAAGGAGCGCAAACTCCAAGGATTCTGAACGGGATCTCACGAGAGTCTCTCCTTTAGGGGTATATATCGATTCGATATATCGAGTCGCTAGTTAACTCGATATATGGCTGACCTGCAACTTTTCTCCCATCGTGTCGTTATCGAATTCTCAGTTTCGGCGCGTCATACCGCTGGGTAGGTCATGTGCGGTCGTACCCTCTTTTTCTAGAGATTGCCCGCACCCTCTTGTCGTCTACGGATCTACAGGGCGCTCTAGAAATGAGGACCTCTACATGAGTCTCTTCTCTTGGAAGCTTCACGGGACCGGAACCAGCATCGCGCCTGGTGCGGTCGTTTCCACAGATGAACGACTAAGTTGGCCACGCACTATTGGAGTTGGCCTACAGCACATTGCAGCAATGTTCGGCGCAACCTTCCTCGTGCCGATTCTTACCGGCTTGCCACCTACGACCACACTTTTCTTCTCTGGCGTAGGAACGATGCTCTTCCTCATCATCACACAAAACAAAGTTCCGAGCTATCTCGGATCATCTTTCGCTTTCCTTGCACCCATCGCCGCATCTGTAAAGAGCGACAGCATGGCTGTTGCACTCGGTGGCGTTGTAGCAACGGGCGTCATGTTGGCACTTGTTGGCTTAATCGCTCGCGCAGTTGGAACCGGTTGGATCAACTGGATGTTGCCTCCCGTTGTAACGGGAACCATCGTTATGGTGATTGGCTTCAATCTTGCTGGCGCAGCTAAAGGTGGATTAGCAAGCGGCCCAATGCTGGGAACAATTACCCTCCTTGCAATTGCTGGGTTCGCCGCTTTCTCTCGCGGCTTCATCGGACGCATCTCGATCTTCCTCGGAGTTGTCGTCGGATACGCGGTTGCCTTCGTTATGGGTGATGTGAAGACTGATGGAATTACTGCAGCGAAGTGGGTTGCAGCTCCAACCTTCACAACTCCAGAATTCAAAGTCAGCGCCATCATTCTCTTCATTCCCGTCGTACTTGTACTTATCGCTGAGAACGTAGGACACGTTAAAGCGGTATCCAATATGACCGGCAAAGATCTCGATGATCAGATGGGAAATGCTCTCTTTGCTGACGGCGTTGCTACTACTCTCGCTGGAGCCGGTGGCGGTTCAGGAACAACAACCTACGCTGAAAATATTGGCGTTATGGCCGCAACCCGCGTCTACTCAACAGCTGCATATTGGATCGCAGCTCTTGGAGCGATCATTCTCTCTATTTCACCTAAGTTCGGTGCAGTGTTGAGCGCCATCCCAGGTGGCGTCCTTGGAGGCGCACAAGTTGCGCTCTTCGGAATGATCGGAATCCTTGGAGCAAAGATTTGGATTGAATCACGCGTTAATTTTGCTGATTCAACAAATCTCATCGTTGCAGGATCGGCAATCATCATCGGTATCGCGGATATCTCGTGGACCAACGGTGATTTCACATTTAACGGAATCATCAATGCAACGGTGGTAGCTATTGTTGGCTATCGCGTATTCCACGGAATTTCAAAGTCACGTGGGACAAGCGCTGCATAAATAGATCAGTAACTGCGAACGCCTGGCCATACGGTCAGGCGTTCGTGCTTTTATAACGAATACACTCTTCCTTATGGCTCTCGATTTTCCCGCTCGATATCCCGAATATCTCGTTGCTGCGATGGTCATCATTCTTGCTCCTGGTCCCAGCGTTCTCTTCATCATCGCTCGAGCGATTGCGTGGGGTCGGGCAACAGCCGTTGCAACTGCTGCGGGAAATGTAACCGGCGCTTTCACGCTCTCACTTATGGTGGCTTTTGGCCTTGGACCAATCCTGCAAAGAAGTGAGGCAGCATTCATCGGCGTACAAGTGCTTGGTGGTTTCTATTTGATCTATCTAGGTATCGATGCAATTCGTCATTCCAAAATTCATGCTAAAGATATGGTGAATCAAGGCGAGATTAAACCGTCGGCTCTGAGATCAGCCAGAGATGGTTTCTGGGTGGGAGCTCTTAATCCAAAGGGGTTAGTTTTCTTCGCAGCGATATTGCCGCAATTCTTGGATCGAGATTCAACCAGTGTGACATCACAACTGGTTCTCATGGGAGCAACATTTGCAGTCTTGGCGTTCTTCTCTGATGGCTCGTGGGGATTGCTTGCGGGCACTGTTCGCGAATGGATGGCAACATCACCCGGGCGTCTAGTAACGATGCGCAAAATCGGTGGGCTCGTCATGATCACATTGGGGATATTCACTCTGATTTCAGCGGTGTAATCAGCCGAAATGTCAGTGGTGCAGGGCAGAATCGCGCCATGAGTAAAGCCCGAGAATTTATTAGCCCTAGCGATCTGACCTTTTCATGGAATGGTTGCCATCGATGTTTATGGCTTAATTACAACCATGGCATCAAAGCTCCATCATTTATGCCACTTGTCGGCGAACTATCGGCGATGCAGGAAAATCACTTCAATGGCGCTATCTCTTCCCAACTCCATCCCGAGATCAAGGAAGGTCGCGTTCTAGATCGTGGTGGATGGGTGAAATCAGTACCTATTCCTTATAACGGCAAGCCATCGCCCTACGCAATTCGCGGTAAATATGACTTACTCATGGAGTTCCAAGATGGAACTTTTGGAATTATTGACTGTAAGTTCCAAGGAAAAGATAACGATAAGAGTGATTTTTACGCTCCCCAACTTGAGGCCTATGCATACGCACTAGAAAATCCTGTATCGGGTGAAGCGCGAAAAGTTTCGGTCATAGGTTTATTGGTCTGGTCCCCCAAAAAACCCATCGGTGATCCTCACTCTGGCTTCTCACTTGGACTTAACAGCTCGTGGTTCCCCATCACTCGCAACCCAGATGGCCTACAAGAACGACTTCAGGATTTCATAGAAGTTATCTCAGGTCCTACCCCCGTTAGAGATACGGGATGTGAGACCTGCAAATTTATCTCTGAACGTCGTGAAATTTTTGGAGCCGAGTAAAACTACTCGTCGTCGGAATCTTCATCCACTTTTTTGCGACGCTTCTCTTCTAGCATCGCTTCCTTAGCCTGAGACGCGTATATATCCACATACTCTTGTCCTGACATCTCCTGAAGTTTCTTCATAAGCAAATCTGTCGCTTTGCGGAGCTCTTCTGGATCATTTGATTTATCAGGGGTCGGAAAGTACATCGGTTCACCAAAAACCATTTTTACTCGCATAATCTTTGGAATTACTTTTCCCGTAGGTTGGATATCTGCTGTGTTAAACATCGCCACAGGAACTATCGGTGCGCCACTTTCCATAGCAAGACGAGCAACGCCTGTTCGACCGCGATAAAGGCGACCATCAGGTGAGCGAGTACCTTCGGGATAAATTCCCAGGCATCCACCTTCGGCTAAAACTGAGAGCCCGGTCAGAAGAGCAGCTTCACTTCGTGAACCACCAGCACGATCCACAGCAACTTGGCCGAGAGCGATGAAGGTCAACTTCTTTGCCAGACCCTTGAGACCCGGTGATGTGAAGTACTCGCTTTTTGCTAAGAAGGTTACTTTTCTTGGCACAACTAACGGCATAAAGATGGAGTCGCTAAATGAAAGATGATTTGAGGCGATGATGACCGGGCCCGACGAAGGAACATTTCGCAGCCCACGCACTTTGGGTCTAAAGAGCAAAGTGAGAACAGGAAGTAAGAATGACTTCAGTAATCCATAAGCGACCTTGTCGCCCTGCATCATTGATTGGACCTTGTTCCGCTTTCTGCGTAACGCCATGGCCCTAATTTAGAGCCTTTTGCTCTCCATATGACAAATTGTTATGACAATATGGCGGCTGTGAGCGTGATTCCAAATGGTGATGAGTTCCATCTTGAGGGTGGCGCGATTGCAGTTCTCATGGTCCACGGTTTTACCGGTTCACCTGCATCGATTCGCCCATGGGCGGAAGCGCTCCATCGTGAGGGATTTACTGTGCGCGCACCTCGTTTACCAGGTCATGCAGAAACTTGGGAAGAGATGAATAAAACTCGATGGAGTGATTGGTACGCCGAAGTTGATCGAAATTTCTCTGAGTTAAAAAAGAAATATCAGAGAGTTTTTGTAGCAGGTTTTTCTATGGGCGGCGCGCTCTCCATACGTTTAGCTTCGATTCGAGGTCAAGAGATTGAAGGGTTGATGTTAGTTAACCCATCCATTCATGATCCACGCCCATCCATGAAATTGGTGCCACTGCTTCAATATGTGATTCCTTCCTTGGGAGGTCGCGGGACTGATGTTGCTGCCCCAAATCCCCCCAAACATAGTTATGGAAGAACTCCACTACGCGCACTTCGTTCGCTGCAGAAGTTATGGAAAGTTGTCCAGCGCGATCTCTACTTGGTTGATGTTCCGCTTATGGTGGGCTATTCGGTGAACGATCATGTGGTTGATCCGAAGAATTCTGAGATGGTCATCGACAATGTCTCTTCGATTGATATTCGGGAAGTCATCTTCGAACGTTCATTTCATAATGTAGCTCTCGACTATGACTTAGATTTATTGGTCGAAGAGAGCTTGTCATTCATCAAAGATGTTCTATCGGGAGCGGTCAACCGCGATGAACGTGATCTTATTGATGCTGAATTCGATGCCATCGTCTCTGGACTCTCATTAGACGAATCTGCTCCGACCACATATCTTGATGAATTAGATGAAATTAAAATGTGTGTTGAATATGAACTGGATGGAAAAAAAATTGATTATTTACCTGCAGCAGTAGAGGATCAATTAAAAATAAAGCCAAT
>JAPOJL010000036.1 GCA_029978425.1 Actinomycetota bacterium | reverse complement strand
GCAGTTTCTATTTCACCTTGGACAGTCCGTTGATCTGGTTGGCGCGCCCAACCGCTAAATCCTGCTCCGTCGTAAGAGAAATCAATGCGAAAACGAAGAAACCCACTCTCAGGGTTGAGAGTGGGCTCCATCATTAATGCTGGATTTACGAAAAGAAGTTATTCAGCGATAACTTCAATGACCGCCATCGGAGCGTTGTCGCCCTTGCGTGGTCCAACTTTGGTGATACGTGTGTATCCACCGTTACGCTTTTCAAAACGTGGTGCAATCTCAGTAAAGAGAGTGTGAACGACGTTTTTATTTGCGATCGAAGCCATTACTTGGCGACGTGCTGCAAGATCACCCTTCTTGGCAGTGGTGATGAGCTTTTCAGCAAGTGGACGTAGACGGCGAGCTTTGGCTTCGGTAGTACGAACCTTGCCGTTTTCGAAGAGTTGTTCCGCAAGTGTGCGAAGCAACAACTTCTCGTGAGCAGGACCGCTTCCAAGACGCGGGCCTTTAGATGGACGTGGCATGGTTTATCTCCTTACGCCTGATCGTCGCCGAATTCGACGCCGTAGTTCTGGTGCTTAGTTGGATCAAATCCGATTGGTGAATCCTTGAGTTGAAGGCCCATCGAAACGAGCTTCGCCTTGACTTCATCAATTGATTTCGAACCAAAGTTACGAATATCTAGTAGATCTGCTTCGCTACGAGAAAGAAGTTCGCCCACGGTGTGGATTCCTTCGCGCTTCAAACAGTTGTAAGAGCGGACTGTGAGATCAAGATCTTCGATGGGAAGAGCGAGATCTGCAGCAAGGGCCGCATCTTGGACGGATGGGCCGAGGTCAATTCCTTCAGCCGCATAGTTAAGTTCGTGTGCAAGTCCGAAGAGTTCGACCAGAGTCTTACCAGCAGATGCAACAGCATCGCGTGGAGTAATCGACTTCTTAGTTTCAACATCAACGATCAAGCGATCAAAGTCGGTACGTTGTTCAACGCGAGTTGCTTCAACTTTATAAGTAACGCGTAGAACAGGTGAGTAGATGGAATCAACCGGAATTCGACCGATTTCTGCTCCAACTTGCTTGTTCTGGACTGCAGTTACATAACCGCGGCCGCGCTCGATTGTGAGTTCGATTTCGAGATTGGCTTTGCTGTTGAGAGTCGCGATGTGAAGATCTGGATTATGGACTTCAACCCCTGCTGGTACTGCAACATCAGCGCCTGTGACTGTGCCTGATCCATTCTTGCGAATGTAAGCAACGGTCGGCTCATCGTTATCGGATGAGAGAACGAGGTTCTTGATATTGAGGACGACATCAGTGAGGTCTTCCTTTACACCTTCAAGAGTGGTGAACTCATGAAGGGCTCCCTCAACGCGCGCGCTGGTTACAGCGGCGCCAGGAATCGAGGAGAGCAAGGTGCGACGAAGGGAGTTACCCAACGTGTAACCAAAACCTGGCTCCAACGGTTCGATGACGAAACGTGAACGGTTCTCGCTTACTACTTCCTCGGTCAATACGGGGCGTTGTGCGATGAGCACTTCTTTCCTCCATTGTCTTGAGAGATCCGCTATTTGATCTCTCGGTTAGTACTTTTGTTATGAAGTTGTTTTCTTGCCAAGCGATTGAAAAACCCTTGCGGGTTAATCGATTACTTGGAGTAAAGCTCAACGATGAGTTGTTCCTGGACCTGTGTGTCGATGACAGCACGGGTTGGGAGGCCGTGAACGATGATGCGCATCTGTGATGCAACAACTTCGAGCCAGGCTGGAACCGACTTCTCACCAAATTCAGCGCTTGCGACGATGAATGGTGTGAGGTCTTGAGATTTAGCGCGAACATCGACAATGTCATATTGGCTTACGCGATATGAAGGAATGTCGACCTTCTTGCCATTAACAAGAATGTGGCCGTGACGAACGATCTGACGCGCCATATCGCGGCTCTTTGCAAAGCCTGCACGATAGATGACGTTATCTAGACGGGTCTCGAGAAGTACGAGCAAGTTTTCACCAGTCTTACCAGTGAGACGGCTTGCTTCTGTGTAGTAGTTACGGAATTGCTTTTCAAGAACACCGTAAATACGTGCGCACTTTTGCTTTTCGCGCATCTGAAGTAGGTACTCAGATTCCTTTGCGCGACCGCGACCGTGTTGTCCTGGTGGGTATGGACGTGACTCAATTGGGCACTTTGGTCCATCGCACTTCGAGCCTTTGAGGAAAAGCTTCACTTTCTCGCGACGGCAGCGCTTGCAATCTGCTCCAAAATAACGGGCCATGTTTCTTCTCCTTTTCTTATACTCGACGTGGTTTTGGTGGACGGCAACCGTTGTGTGCAAGTGGCGTTACATCAGAGATGGCGCCTACTTCCAAACCAGCTGCTTGAAGTGAACGAATTGCAGTTTCGCGACCAGAGCCTGGGCCCTTCACGAAAACATCTACTTTCTTCACGCCATGCTCTTGTGCTTTCTTTGCAGCAGCTTCAGCAGCGAGCTGCGCAGCGAATGGCGTTGATTTACGTGATCCCTTGAAACCAACTTGACCAGATGATGCCCATGCAAGGACGGCTCCGGTTGGATCGGTGATGGAAACAATCGTGTTGTTAAAAGTGCTCTTAATGTAGGCATGGCCAAAAGCAACGTTCTTCTTCTCTTTCTTACGTGCTTTTACCTTTACCTTGGGTGCAGCAGCAGCTGCAGCAGCGGGCTTAGCTTTAGGCGCGGCCATTACTTGGTCTCCTTCTTCTTGCCAGCGATTGCAACGCGTGGACCCTTACGAGTACGTGCGTTGGTGTGAGTGCGCTGACCACGAACTGGAAGCCCCTTGCGATGGCGAATTCCTTGGTAGCACTGAATTTCAACTTTGCGACGGATGTCGCCTGCGATCTCACGGCGGAGATCACCTTCGATCTTGTAATTAGCTTCGATGTATTCACGAAGCTTGATGAGATCGGGTTCTTGTAGATCTTTGACTCGGATATCTGGGGAAACACCAGTCGCAGCAAGTGTTGCTTTTGCGCGGGTTTCGCCAATACCGAAGATGTATTGGAGCGCGATCTCAAGCCGTTTTTCACGCGGCAGATCGACGCCAACGAGACGTGCCATCACATACTTCTTTCCATAATCTGAAAGTCCTCCGCAACGCCTCCGAAGATTTTTCTCCGGCTCCCGCTTTCAGTCAGGAGGTCAGTTCTTTTTCAAGAACTGTCGCGTCACGCGTTCTCTTATTTAGTTTTATTTATCCTTGACGTTGCTTGTGTCGGAGATTGTCGCAAATGACCATCACGCGACCATTACGACGAATGACTTTGCACTTGTCGCAAATCTTCTTCACGCTCGGTTTAACCTTCACGATCAGACTCCTTTTTTCTTCTTTACTTCTTTATTACTACTTGTTTATTACTACTTGTACCGGTAAATGATTCGACCTCGTGTGAGATCGTATGGACTCAGTTCTACGATCACACGATCTTCCGGCAAGATGCGGATGTAGTTCTGTCGCATCTTCCCGCTGATGTGGGCGAGAACTTTGTGTCCATTGGTGAGCTCGACGCGGAACATCGCATTCGGTAAAGCTTCAGCAACAGTGCCTTCGATTTCGATCGCACCGTCTTTTTTAGCCAAGCGTTAACCTCTTTTGTTTATTTCCGTGCAGAGCCCTCATTTGGGCAGAGGGCGAGTTTATGAGAGGGGGTTAGAAAAGGGAAATTCGCCTATAGACCAACCGAGCGTATGACTCCCATGGCAAATCCCCCGCATACCACCCATGCCCCGAGGCCTACCGCGAGGGGCTTGGCGCCAAGGGCTTTGATCGATGCCCATCGCACTCCGAGGCCCATTCCAAAGAGTCCAATTGATAAGAAGATCTTGGAGAGTTCTTTTCCACCATTCACGACAGTTTCAGGAAGTGACAATGCATTTACCAGAAGCGCACAGATCACAAATCCAATAACAAAAGTTGGGGTCGCGGTTCGTAGTGATTTTTTTCCACCAACTTCTGAGGAGTTACGCATAGATAGAAAAAGAATTAGTGGAATCAGCAAAACCACACGGGTTAATTTCACGATGACAGCAGAATCAAGGGCTTCGGGACCCATGATGGAAGCAGTTGCAATGACTTGTCCAACGTCATGGACTGCGGCACCAATCCATGCGCCGGCAGTTGCATCACTGAGTGAGAAGACTTGGGCTAAGAGCGGAATGACAAAAACCGAGAGCGTTCCACAGAGCGCAACGAGTGCTACCGCATAAGAAACATCGCGCTCTTCACTCTTGCGAGTAGAACTAATTGCCGCGATTGCCGTGGCGCCACAGATTGCAAAGCCACCAGCAATAAAGGTCGAGAGCGAATCACTTAACCCAGCACGTTTTGCGACAAAGCGCAGTCCGGTAAAAACTCCAGTAACAATGATTACAACAGCAAGTAAACCTTGGGGACCAACCTCACTAAATTTATCAATCGAAATTTGAAAGCCAAGCAGTACAACTCCGAACCGCAAGCATCGCTTTGCAGCAAAGGTTGCAGCCTCTTTCCCTCTATCACTCCAACCACCTGCATTCACAAAGATGAGTCCCATTACCATTGACATGAATAATGGTGAGATAGCACCTTCAAATTTGTTCACTGCGTAAGCGACTGCAACATTTACTAGGATAATTGAAAAGTAAATGAGATTGATCTTTGTAAGCTTCATGTGAGTTTTGCGAGCCCTAGTTTTTCGCTCCAAATATTGAGATCGTTCATTACTGCTTCAGCAATCGCAATCTCACCATTGCCTAACTTTTGTGGATGCACTCTCTTGCTACCTGGAATACGGCCACCTGTTTCGGTGATGCTCGATGCCAACGCATTGAAATCTTCATAGGAAGAAGAGTCGCCAATATCGTTGGGGTCGATCGTGATCACTGTATGAGAAATTGATTGTGGCTTGGTGTCATCATCGGGATTGAACATGTCGGGAACTTTGCGCGATAACGCACCTCCGCTAAGGCCAGCTGATAGTGACTCCACCATCAAACCGAGCGCGAAACCTTTAGCGCCACCTAGCGGAGCAAGCATTCCCATCAACGCTTCTTTTGCATCTGTAATGGGTTGGCCCTGAGCATTCACTGCCCAACCTTCTGGAATTGTTCCGCCTGCTTTCGCAGCTGTTGCAATCTTTCCACGTGCAACCGCAGATGTTGAAAGATCGATAATCATGGGCGGATTAGATGGGATTCCCGAAGCAATCGGGCTAGTAGAAAGTAACGGTGCATTTCCACCAACAGCAGGCATCACCGCAGGTCCGTTAGTGAAAATCATTGCGATCTGTCCAGCATCAAGTGCTGGATAGAGATAGACACCAAGTGCGCCACAATGGCTCGAGTTCTTGACTGAGACTAACGAGATTCCAAATTCTTTTGCTTTTACTACACCGAGTTCAGCTGCGTTCCATACTTGCCAATGGCCAAGACCATCTTCTCCGTCAAAACTTGTAATGGCACCGCGTTCCGAAATTATCTTGAGCGTTGCTTCTGAGTTGACTCCGCCCATGGTTATGCGCTGTAAATAGAAAGGTAGTCGCATCAATCCATGGCTGGGATTTCCCCAGACATCAGATGTGACAATGGCGCGCGCAGTCTTTGCGGCATTTTCTTCTGGAACACCAGCTGCAACGAACATCGCCGTCGCGTGCTCGAGTGCGTGGGATATTGATAGCGCCACTATTTCGCTCGCTTTATCGAACCGACCGCATAGCTCTGTGTTCCGCCCGTCAGCGCGGCGGTAATTTCGCTGACCAGTACGCGATTAATTGCAGCTTGGCTCTCGTGAGTAATGCCAGCAATATGAGGTGCCAGAACAACGCTCGAAAGATCAGTAAAGCGCTTATCTTGTGGTGGTTCTTGGGCTCGTACATCAAGGCCGGCGCCAGCAATCACACCACTTTTGAGCGCTGCTTCTAAATCTTCTTCATTAATTACTTCTCCCCGACCCACGCTGATTAGAAGCGCACTCTTCTTCATCGTTGAGAGCAGAGCGCTATTGATGATGTTCTTGGTCTCAGGAGTTGCGGGCAGGTGAACCGAAAGAAAATCTGATTGGGTGACAACGTTCTCCAAAGATGCCATCTCAGCGTTAATGGAATTTAGATAGCTTTGATCAGGCTTAGCAAATGGATCGTAAGCCAGGACTTTGACTTTAAAGCCACGTAATAATTCTGCAGTCGCACGAGCAGTTGCGCCAAATCCAAGAAGTCCCCAAGTCTTTCCGGATATCTCGCTTCCAGCTCTGCGATTCCATTCACCATTGCGAGTGCTGGAATCTAATTCAATTAACTTTCGAGAGAGCGCGAGCGCCATGGCAAGAGTCTCTTCACCGACTGCTGTGGCATTAATCCCTAACGC
>JAPOJL010000035.1:242-6545 GCA_029978425.1 Actinomycetota bacterium | reverse complement strand
TCAAAAGCGAATCTGAAGGGGAAGACCCCGATCGCTGCGTTGTGGTGATGCCAGCCTGACCGTTTCACGTGAAACGCGGGCTCAACGCTACTTTCCTCAGAAGCAGCGCGAGGCCCTGGCTTATGCCGACCTTCTCGCCACCACCGCCATCGAACGTGGCTTGATTGGCCCGAAAGAAGGGGAGCGGATCTGGGAACGGCATATTGAAAACTGCATCCCCATCACGACCCTCTTACCTAACACGGGCGCGAGCGTTGCCGATATCGGATCAGGTGCAGGGTTACCTGGAATCGTCATCGCCCTTGCCAAACCTGAACTCAAAGTTACCTTGATTGAACCCCTTCAAAGAAGGGTCGAGTTCCTTCATGAAGTTATTGACTCCCTTGGCCTTTCCAACGTGGTCGTCATCCGCGCTAAATCCGAATCAATCAAAGGCTCCTACAACTACGTAGTTGCCCGCGCGGTTGCTCCACTTCCGCGCCTCATTGATACAACCTGGCATTTAGTTGCTAAAGGTGGCTCCCTTCTTGCTATGAAAGGGGAGTCAGCGGCAACAGAAATGGCTGAAAGCGACCTATCTAAGGCCTCCAAACACCTCCTCCATGAGATAAATCTTGATGACTTGCCGTTAGCACGCGTGGTTGAACTCGTTAAGGCTGGTTAACTATCCCGCGTGAGTGATTCACGTGAAACAAATCAAGGCGCCGCTCCTCGCCGAATTGTCGGCACCAAGCGCTTCCGTGAGGCGATGGCTAAACCGGCATCAACTCGCATCTTCACCGTCGCCAACCAGAAGGGCGGGGTAGGTAAGACCACCTCCGCCGTCAATATCGGGGCAGCCCTAGCGATGGGGGGCCTTCGCACCCTCATTATCGATCTCGACCCTCAAGGCAATGCCAGCACCGCTTTTGGAATTTCCCGCGATGAAGTAAATGGAATGTATGAAGTCATCACAAAAGATCTTCCACTTGTTGATGCATCACTCAAAGTTCCTGGTTATCCGCATTTAGAAGTTGTTCCTGCAACACAATCACTTGCAAATGCAGAAGTTGAGTTAGTTCCTATGGTTGCGCGCGAACTTCGTTTAAAGAAAGCGCTAACGAATTATTTAAATGATGCAACACAACGCGGCGAAAGATTTGATTATGTAATTATTGATTGCCCACCCAGTTTAGGTTTATTAACTATCAACGCACTTGTTGCAGCAGATGAGCTACTCATTCCAATTCAATGTGAATATTATTCGTTAGAAGGTTTAACACTTTTACTTCATACTGTTTCATTAATACAAGAACATCTCAACCAAAATATTAAATTATCAACCATTGTTTTAACGATGTATGACGGACGCACTCGACTTGCAAATGATGTTGCAGATGAAGTTCGCAAACATTACCCAGATCAATTAATTGATATTCCAATTCCACGCGCCGTTCGCGTTTCTGAAGCTCCATCATATGGACAGACTGTTATGACATATGACCCAAGTTCTAATGGCGCTGAAGCATATGGACTTGTTGCGCGCGAGATTGCACGTCGCGGTGCACCATCAATAACAAATACCAGTGAAGTTGGTGTCGGGTAATGTCAGCGAAGAAAGGTGGACTTGGAAGAAATCTTGATTCGCTTATCCCCACACCCATCAAACTTTCTGGAACCTCACAACCCATCGCAGATCGTGGCGAAGTTCCACTTTCATCAATCTCACCTAATCCAAAACAACCACGTTCAGTCTTTGATAGCGATGCCCTCAATGAACTTGCAGCATCGATTAAAGAAATCGGAATCCTCCAACCTCCAGTAGTACGAAAAATAGGCGCCGATAAATATGAATTGATCATGGGAGAGCGGCGTTATCGCGCTGCAAAACTCGCCGGCCTCACCACAATCCCCGTCATCATCCGCGAGACAACAGATAACGAACTGCTCCGCGAAGCTCTTATTGAAAATATTCATCGCAGCAACCTCAACTCATTGGAAGAAGCAGCTGCCTACAACCAGATGCTCACCGATTTCGGATTTACTCATGATGATCTTGCAAGCAAACTTGGAAAGTCTCGTCCTGTCATCACCAACACTTTGCGTTTACTTAATCTCCCACCATCAGTTCAGAAAAGGTTAGCCGCCGGAACTTTAAGTGCGGGACACGCCCGCGCACTTCTTGGTTTAGCAAACCCCGAAGAGATGGAGCGCTTAGCAAATAAGATCATCAACGAAGGTTTAAGTGTTCGAGCCACCGAAGAACTCATCGCGCTCGGAAGCGCCGGAACAAAAGTGTCGGGTAAAAAATCTAAACCAAAGAGCGCTGGCAAGTATCAAGAACTTGTGGAGCGCTTAGAGGATGCGCTCGATACTCGAGTACATATCCAATCTGGTAAAAGCGGCGGAAAGATTCTTATCGAATATGCCGATGGCCAAGATCTCCAACGTATCGTCGGAGTAATTAGTTAATTTGGGGAATTCCCCGGCGTTCCATCTCTTGTTCCACAACTTTTCCTAGCGAAGCGATACCTTCTCGAATTCGCTCAGGCGTTGGATAACAGTAAGAAAGACGCATCGACCAACTTCCAAAACCATCTGCATAGAACGCAGTTCCTGGAACATAAGCAACCTTCGCAACAATCGCGCGCGGCATCATTGCTTTCGTATCAATCTCAGGTGGCAGCGTCACCCAAACATAAAAACCGCCTTGTGGTTTGGTCCACGTCGCAGCTTTTGGAAAATGCGCATCCAACGATTCGAGCATCGCATCACGACGCTCCTTATAAAGCTTGCAGAATGAGGCGATCTGGTCGCGCCAAGGCTGGTTAGCCAGATAGCTAGAGATTGCCATCTGGGAGAAGTTTGATGGACATAAAATCGAGGATTCAGAGGCGATAACTAACTTTTCGCGGAGCGCTTGAGGAACGAGCGCCCAACCAATGCGGAATCCAGGAACGATCGTCTTTGAAAATGATCCGAGATAGATGACATTCTCGGAATCTTGGGAGCGCATGGCATTGGGTGATGGGCGATCAAAGCCGAGCAAACCATACGGATTATCTTCAACAATAAAAATCTTCTCATTCCTACAAATATCAAGAATTTCAGTACGGCGATCTGCAGGCAGTAATACACCAGCAGGGTTTTGGTAATTTGGAATCAAATATAAGAACTTAATCTTCCGGCCCTGGTAGCGAAGAGTCTTGATCGCATCACGAAGCGCATCCGGAATTAATCCATTTTCATCCATCGCAACATGAACCACATCAGCTTCATATTGGGAGAAAGTTCCAAGCGCACCGACATAGGAAGGCGCTTCTACTAAAACTACATCACCTGGATCGATAAAAATTCGTGAGATTAAATCAAGGGCTTGTTGGGATCCTGTAGTTACCAAAATATCGTTGGGATTGGCGCGAATACCTTCCAACGCCATCACATCACAGATCTGTTCACGAAGTTGTGGATGGCCTTGACCACTTCCATATTGGAGAGCTTCTTGTCCGTGGTCACGAATCAGCTTTTCAACAATCCCGGCGAACATATCCATAGGTAGCGCTGTTAAATTCGGCATACCACCAGCAAGTGAAACGATTTCAGGGCGCGATGCCACCGCAAAGAGAGAACGAATCTCACTTGGTTTCATATGAGCGGCGCGGTGCGCGTAACGCTCGGTGAGATTTTCTGGCGCGTGAGTTCTAAAACGCTCTACATCGTCAGAAGTCATTGGGGAATTCTGCCATACGAGTTATCAAAGGCGGTGCAGGTTTTTAGCGACGAATTCCTGCTCTGCGGAGATCTTCAATGCGAAGCGTTCCAGTCTTTGCATCTTCTTCAGCTGATAAATATAGGCGCTGAATTGCAACGACAAGACCTTCAGCAATCACATCTCGGAAATGTGAATCTGCCAGCCTTGATGCATCTTTTGGATTCGTGCGATACCCAATCTCCAGAAGAACTGTTGGCGCTTTAGTCAGACGCAATAAGTCCCATGTCTTTGCTTGGGTGCGCGCATTGAGTAAGTCGGTTCGCGCAACTAATTCACGCTGCACAATCGTTGCAAACTTCTCACCGACGATGGAATGAATTCCGTGATGATCGCTGCCATAAAAGTAGGTCGACAACCCTTCAGCTTTATCGTTCTTATACTGATCAACGCTCAATGAAATAACAAGATCAGCATCAGTGCTATTAGCAAAAGCAATTCGCTCAGATTCTGATGGCTTTGTTGAACTATTTCTGCTTAAGAAAACAGAGACTCCAAGGGCAATAAGACGACCTTCAATTTTCTGGGCGATATCAAAAGTTATTTCAGAGATATCGCTACGCGAACTTGGATCTAAAACTATTACTTTGTCAGCAAGTGCAGGCCCACGCTTTTCGCGAACCGCTTGATCACGGAGTTGTGTGGGAGCGCCTCCTGTGACAGTGCGCATCAAGCGCATTAAGGCAATAACAGTTCCAGGGCCACAAATTCCATCGATCTTTACACCAACCGATTTCTGAAAATCCTTTACCGCACCTTCAGTGGTGGCGCCATATATTCCATCGACGCGACCAGGATTAAATCCCATATCAATCAAGCGACTTTGAAGAGTTGCGACATCGTCACCGCGCATATGTGGTGATTCAACCTTGAGTGAGCGATCCCCTAATTTCCATCGCGCTTCTTCGATGGCGGCGTGAGTGCCGATATCTATCTCGCCAGTAACGCTTAATCCGCGCTCTTGTTGAAATGCGCGGACGGCTTGGGAAACTTCTGGAGTAAATGTGTCGGTAGGTGATGCGATCAAACCAAGGCGATGCAAGGTGTTGGTAACAGCTGTTACAACATCCCCGCGATCGCCGGGTTTAATCATGGTTAATTCAATTACAAAAACTAGTTGATGTACTCAGAGAGCTCTTTGAGGAGCGCAGGCTTTGGACGTGCGCCGACAATGCTCTTTACAACTTGGCCGCCAACAAAGACATTCATGGTTGGGATCGAGTTGATTCCATACTTCATCGCGATGGAGCCTTCTTCATCGGTATTGAGTTTCACAATCTTGATCTTCTCGCCATGTTCATTGGAGATCTCTTCCAAGATTGGCCCAACTGCGCGGCAAGGTCCGCACCATTCCGCCCAGAAATCCACCAATACCGGTGTTGAGCTCTTCAATACGACATCTGCAAAGTTTGCTGCAGTTACTTTCTCGGTTGCCATCTCTTCTCCTCTATTTGTATCGCGAACTCTAGTGACCTTGTAAAAATCTCTCAGCATCGAGGGCAGCCTGGCAGCCCGATCCCGCAGCAGTAATCGCTTGTCGATAGGTGTGGTCCACCAAATCTCCGCAGGCAAATACGCCCGAGATGTTGGTACGGGTGGAACGACCTTCTACTTCGACATATCCCTCGCTATTGGTGGTGATTTGGCCACGAACGAGTTCGCTGCGAGGTAGATGGCCAATTGCAACAAAGAGCCCGGTGAAATCACGTGTTGATTCTTCGCCACTTACAGTGTTACGTAACTTCAAAGCTGTGACTTTATCTTCACCTAACACATCTATTACTTCGGTATTAAACAAGAATTCAATCTTGGGATTCGCTTTAGCGCGTTCTGCCATGATCTTTGAAGCACGCAATTCTTCGCGGCGATGAATCAAAACAACTTTACTTGCAAACTTAGTTAAGAAGTTTGCCTCTTCCATCGCAGAATCACCGCCACCAACGACAGCAATTACCTGATCTCTAAAGAAGAATCCATCACATGTTGCACACCATGAAACGCCACGACCAGATAAACGCTTCTCATTTGTTAAACCAATTTCCTTATAGGCCGATCCCATTGCAAGAATGACAGCACGCGCTTTCAAAGTATTGCCAGAACCATCAACTAAAGTTTTTATCTCACCATCAAGTTTCATCTCAGTGATGTCGTCGGTGACTAATTGAGTTCCAAATCGGAGCGCTTGTTTACGCATCTGGTCCATCAAATCTGGGCCCATGATGCCGTGTTCAAAACCTGGGAAATTTTCTACCTCAGTTGTGTTCATTAAAGCGCCACCTGCGGTGACAGAACCTTCATACAAAACCGGGCTTAATTGAGCACGTGCTGCGTAAACACCTGCGGTGTAACCAGCTGGACCAGATCCAACAATGACGAGCTCGTGCACTTTGCTGTAATCAACGCTCACAAGCGCACCTTACCTTCGTAATAGAACTTTAATTGTCTGGCCCACTTCATCGATCTTCATGGCGCGCGCCACAATGAGATAGAGAAGTGAAGTAATAGCCAGAACACCAACCAGGTCGACGATATTCCCCTCCAGACCCAACTCTTGC
>JAPOJL010000035.1:0-232 GCA_029978425.1 Actinomycetota bacterium | reverse complement strand
GTATGCCACAAAAAGAACAGAGAGTATGGAGGCGAGTATCACTTTGAGATAGAAGAAGAGAAGTGCTCCAAGAGTTAATGCGCCCGTGTATTTCCGCAACAAGAAGTAGGTCACCACAATTCCACACCAATAACTCGCAGTAAAGGCAAGCGCTAGCCCCACAGTCACAGAGCGCGCCTCCATATTCGAGTAAGCGATCAACGAGAGCGTTACTGCAACGATGTTAATGACT
>JAPOJL010000034.1 GCA_029978425.1 Actinomycetota bacterium | reverse complement strand
CCGAACGTCATCGCATGCTCGACGACGACGTGCGCCTGAACACCGCCGGACTCGAGGTGTGTACGCCCCAGAAACAGTTCGCAGATTTGTAGCAGATATTCCCTACGTTTTATCGGGCTCAATGAATTGGGCTCTGGTCTCACGCCAGCAGGATTATTTTGAAGCTATTGGACGGCCTCCACTCTTACAACACACCTGGTCGCTTGCAGTTGAAGCGCAGTTCTACTTGATCTGGCCGCTGGTGCTCTTATTTATTCTGAAGTATTTCGGTAAGAAGAATATTCCTTACGCAGCGCTCGGAATTGCGCTCGCCTCAGGTATCGCACTCTTTGCATATTCAGTCCGTATTGATACCCAAGCATCGGCAATTAGCCATGTGTACTTTGGAACCGACACCCACTCCATCGGATTGTTTTTGGGATCAGCACTGGCCGTAAGTTGGCAGCCCCAGAACCTCACCAAAGAAATCTCTCAACGAGCGCAAGACTTTGTTGACCTCATTGGAGTAGTGGGTCTGTTGGGATTGCTGAGTACATTTCTATTTATCAACGAAAGCGATCCAACTCTCTATCGAATTGCATTCCCACTATCAGCGCTCTTTGGCTGTGCCACGCTGATTTCAGTGGTTCATCCAGCCTCACGTTTTGCGCCAATTCTTAGTACCCGTCCATTGATTTGGATAGGTGAACGTTCGTACGGAATCTATCTCTGGCACTGGATTGTCTTCCAACTTACTCGACCCTCCATTGATCTAGTTGGAGATGATTGGGCGCTTTATGCGTTACGTGTTCTCATAGTTTTTGCGCTCGCTGATATATCGCTGCGCTATATTGAAATTCCAGTACGACGTGGCTACTTCGAACTCTGGTTCCGCGGCATGAAATATCGAACCAAAGCCGTTCGCCTACGACAGAAGCTCTCAACTGTGGCTGCAATTTTGTTGACATTGGCAGCCACATCATTGGTTTCCATTAACGCAATAGAGCGAGCTGATCTCATTGCCGCTCAGGAAAAACAAGCAGCCGAAGCTGCCAATGAAGGTGAAGTTGATCAAGTCATCACGAGCGCTGATACGCCAGGTCTCTGGGTCACCGGTGACTCAGTCATCCTTGGTATTAGAAATGTATTGGCGCAATATGAGCGCATTGAATTAATCAATGCGCGAGTAGGACGTCAGATCGGTGAGCTAGTTGAAGTTGCTAAAACAGATCAGCAATTTGTGGGTCAATCACCCGTGGTGCTCAATCTTGGTAATAACAATCGCCTCGTTGAAAGCGATGTTGTGGCGCTCATGGAGATTGTGAAAAATCAACCTCAAATTATTGTTGTTAATACTGCGGTACCTCGTTCCTGGAAGGCAGAAAATAACGCTCTGATCCGTAGCGTCGTCTCGCGCTACCCCAACACCACAATCGTTGATTGGGATCAGATTTCAAGTAATCATCCTGAGTACTTTGCAACGGATGGAGTTCATCTCAATCCACCCGGAGTAAATGCCTATGTCTCAGCAATTAGAGAAGTTTTGCAGCGATAAAAAACCGCCCCAGAAATCTGAGGCGGTCTTTATTTTAACTATCGTTAGTTCTGGTACTTGCCTTTGAGGGAGAACTTCTTTGCATCAACCTTTGTTCCATCGGAATAAACCGATTGCAGCAAGAATTGAGTTCCGCCTTCTTCTCCAGCCATTGCAATATCAAATGAGAACTCTTCGGCACCTACTGTGGTGACTTCAGTGAAATCAACCGCGTTATAGGAGACAGAGATTGCGTAGCCCGTGAGGCCTTCGGTTGCTGCGGGAGCTTTCCAACGAAGTGTGACTCCGCCGTTTCCATTATTGATGGCGACGAAACTTTGTGGGGCTTCGTAAGTAAGAGAGCCAGTTGATTCTGTTTCACTTTCGGAAGGTTCCGCAGTTGGTTCTTCAGAGATTGATTCGGAGGCAGCTGGTTTAGGCGCTGCACCATCGTCATCAGAAGAATTTGAGAGCGCAAAGATTGCTAGCAATACAACGCCGGCAATAACGAGGAAGAGAATTCCATTGGAGCTCTTTTTAGCAGGCGCTGCTGGTGCTGCGGCTGCCTTCGCAGGAGCAGGAGTACTTGAGACTGTCGTTGCGCCACGAGTCGGAACCGGCGGGATAACAATTTTTGATGCATCAACTTTTGCTGATGACTTCTTTGCAACAGCGCGCTTTGGGGCCTTCTTTGCCGGGCGCTTTGCGGGCGCTTTCTTTGGTGGACGCTTTGCAGATTTTTTGACTGCCTTCTTAACTGCCTTCTTAGCAGGACGTTTTGCCGCAGCTTTCTTGACTGGACGCTTAGCTGAAGCTTTTTTCTTTGCCGCCACAACAACTCCTCTGTTTCTCGATCTGATATGACTAGATCACATTCAGCACTTACCTATGAGTGAAGCCTACCTGCGCTCGTGTAAATCCTCGCTCATTCACGCTCCGATAAAAGGCCCGATTTTTGGGGCGATATCGCGTAACGCTTTGCCACGATGGCTTATTGAGTCTTTGGTTTCGGGGTCCATTTGCGCAGTAGTAATAGAGAAACCTTCTGGTTGAAATATTGGGTCATACCCAAAACCGAACTCCCCCACAGCCTCGCGTCGGACCATACCGGCAACTTCTCCACGAACTGTCAAGGATCGGCCATCAGGCAGCGCTAGTGCAATCACACAGACAAATTGCGCGCCGCGTTCGTGATCTGCAACGTCCTCGAGCTCCCGTAAAACTCTTGCAATATTTGCCGCGTCATCTCCATGGACTCCCGACCAACGCGCGGAATAAACGCCCGGCGCTCCACCAAGCGCATCAATAGCAATGCCACTGTCATCGGCTAGTGCTGGAAGTCCCGTCTGACGTGCGATTGTCTCTGCTTTAAGAAGTGCATTCTCTTCGAAGGTCGTTCCGGTTTCCTCTACATCGTCAAGGTTGAATTCTGCGACAGAGCGAAGTGTGATGTGAGGGGCGTGGACTGTGATGAGTCGTTGTACTTCTGCAATCTTGCCCGCATTGCGCGTGGCCAGAACAAGCTCAGACATCGTACTCAACGAGAGCTATCGCCGATTAGCTCTTAAGGGCATCGCGCTGCAATTGCGTGAGCTCGGCGCAACCGCGCGCACCTAAATCTAATAGTTGATCAAGCAGCGCACGATCAAAGGGTTGACCTTCAGCCGTTCCTTGTACTTCGATGTACTTTCCATCGCCAGTGCAGACGATATTCATATCGGTTTCTGCAGATACATCCTCTTCATAACAGAGATCAATCATCGGCGTGCCGCTGATAATGCCAACGCTGACTGCTGCGACAGAGCCGCGCAACGGTGATGCAGAAATGTGTCCTTGTTTCATCGCCCAGGCAATTGCATCGCTGAGAGCTACATATGCCCCCGTAATTGCAGCGGTTCGAGTTCCACCATCTGCTTGGAGAACATCACAATCTAAAACGATGGTGTTCTCACCGAGCGCTTTCATATCGACAACCGAACGCAACGAGCGACCAATCAAGCGAGAGATTTCTTGGGTGCGGCCACCAAGTTTTCCTTTAACGCTCTCGCGATCGGAGCGAGTATGTGTGGATCGCGGCAACATTGAATATTCAGAAGTGACCCATCCCTTTCCACTTCCTACTAACCATCGCGGAACGCCGGGAGTAAATGATGCGGCACAGAGCACGCGAGTATTTCCAAAGGAAACTAGCGCAGAACCTTCGGCCTTATCTAGCCAGCCGCGTTGAAAGGCGATAGGACGTAGTTGTTGCGGAGTTCGTCCATCGATTCGTGCACCAGAATTTTGTCCAGAGTTTTGGCCAGAGTTTCTATTTGAATCGCTCACTTAAATTGCACCCTTCACGAAATTAACCTCAGGCCCTAGGAAGCGGCGCGCTAAGTGCGCAAAGGTATCGGGGTCGCCGCTCGAAATGAATTGATAGTTCGGAGGAGTTGAGTCCGCTCGTAACAAGTTCTTCTCCACCAAGACGCGGTAAAGATCTTTCGCAGTCTCCTCAGCGCTGGAAACCAAGGTCACGTCATTTCCCATCACATATGAAATAACGCCCGTAAGTAGTGGGTAATGAGTACAACCTAAAACTAATGTGTCGATGCCTGCGCCCTTGAGTGGCGCCAAATACTGCTCCGCTGCAGTAGTGACCGCTGAGCCTGAGGTTTCGCCACGCTCCACAAAGTTCACAAAGTCTGGGCAGGCAACTGTGGTGAGGTTGAGATGGGGAGCAGCCGCAAAGGCATCGTTATAGGCCTGGGAGTCGATGGTGGTTTGGGTGCCAATCACTCCGACTTTGCCGCTCTTACTTGCCGATACTGCGCGGCGGACTGCGGGTTGAATTACTTCAATCACGGGGATCGCATATCTCTCGCGAGCATCACGGAGCATGGCTGCGCTTGCGGTGTTACACGCGATGACAATCGCCTTGACGCCAGCGGAGACAAGAGAATCCATTATTTCTAGGGCAAAAGAACGGACTTCTGCGAGCGGGCGGGGGCCATATGGACCACGTGCAGTATCACCGAAATAGATAATCGATTCGTTGGGAAGCTGATCAATAATCGCTCGCGCAACGGTAAGTCCGCCTAAACCAGAATCAAACACTCCGATAGGCGCGCCGTTGGACATGCGGGAAGTCTACGGGATGTCCGATTTGCCCTAGAAAAGGGTAATTATTTATAACATTTCTTAAGAAATACCGTGCTTTTGGCTTGAACAACGCATGAGTAAGGAGCACCCTTTTACCTAGTTGTACTCGGCCGAGGCTTCATATGGGTCTGCGGAGAGAGGCAACCGCTCGGCCCTATTTGAGTCGAGCAAACTTATTGCCCACGGAGGCTAATTTGATTCAGTTAACAGCTACTCAGTGGAGCGTCGTATTTAACATCCTTTCATTTGGACTTATTTCGATGCTTGCAACCACTGTTTACACACTCGTGTCACAGCACCGCGTTCTTCCTAAGTACCGCAACGCGCTTGTTCTCTCATCGATGGTGACATTCATTGCTGGATACCACTATCTACGTATCTTTGATTCGTTCAAGCACGCGACACAAGAAGGAACCTTCAATGTTGCGCACGACGTTAACACCAGCTCAACAGCATTTAACGAGGCATATCGTTATGTTGACTGGATTCTCACAGTTCCACTACTTCTCGTTGAAGTAATTGCAGTTCTTGCTCTTGCAAAAGAAGCTTCAAAGTCACTCATCACACGTTTGGTCCCAGCATCAGCTGCGATGATCGCACTTGGCTATCCTGGAGAAACCTCCAGCGATCAGGGCGAGAAGATCATGTGGGGCGTTCTCTCCACAATTCCATTCCTCTACATCCTTTATGTTCTCTTCGTAGAACTAGGTAAGTCCCTTGATCGTCAGCCTGAAGGAGTTGCAGCAACCGTTGGTCGCCTACGCCTCCTCCTCATCGCTTCATGGGGCGTTTACCCAATCTCCTACCTCCTTCCAATCATCGATGCAGATGGAGCAGCAAGCTCTGGTGCATTCGTTGGACGTCAAGTTGGTTACACCATCGCTGACGTTGTCGCGAAGTGCGTATGGGGTCTAACAATTCTGAAGATCGCTCGCATGAAGTCCATTGCTGAAGGCATGAAGGACGATCACTAAGAACGTAGTTAAGTACTAGAAATCAGGGCTCGGGAAACCGAGCCCTGATTTTTTTTATTGACTGATTAGCTCTGCTCAGAGATGGTTTCCAGCAAGGATTGTTGCAACCAACCAATCCACGAATAAACGGCGTAGACCGCTTTCATCGGATCGCTCTCCACCATCAATTCGTATTTCTGATGCTGTTCAGCGGGAGTGGGCGAACCTTTTTCAGTTCCAATTCCTAAACGCACGGCGAGTGCAAGACGAAGATCATTGAGCCCTCCGAGCCAGGCCATTGCATCGCTTTCGGGAAATGAAATCTCGATGGATCCTTTATCGAGCGGGGTATCACCGCTCCACTCCTCATCTTGAGGCAAGAGCGCTTCATAAATTGTGAGGGCATGAGCTTTCTTCTTTTCGCGCAAACCATGCTCGGTATAGCGGCGAAACTCTCCTGCTGCTCTCTCGTCATCATATGCATTGGGAAGTAAACGGCGCAAAACGGGATCCTCTGGCAAGGAATCTGCGCTGGAGATACCGACGAGATGGAGAAGTGGATCTACTTGATGGGATTGACCATCGCCCTCAGCGAGTAATTCGAGAAGTTGCTCAGTCAAGTTAATCAGGACATGCGCTTCTTGAGATGAGAAGGTGATGGCAAGCTTTGAACTCTCATCACTCGAGATTCGGCGGAAAGTAGACATGGTTAATTAATCATCTCTTACAACACACCTAGAACTCGTTATCGCGTTGCACGGTGGCCCAGAGACCATATTCATGGAGGCGTTGGGTATCGCGCTCCATCTCTTCACGCGTTCCTGAAGTTACGGTGGCGCGCCCTTCGTTATGAACCTTCAACATCAACTCAGTTGCCTTCTCTTTGGAGTAACCGAAGATCACCATAAATACATGGGTAACGTAAGTCATTAGATTTACTGGATCATCCC
>JAPOJL010000033.1 GCA_029978425.1 Actinomycetota bacterium | reverse complement strand
TGTTGCAGGGTTTGAATTCACAAGAATCACTCGTATGCCCTCTGATTTGAGAACGCGACAAGCTTGAGTCCCCGAATAGTCAAATTCGCAGGCCTGCCCAATAACAATAGGACCGCTTCCTATGACCAGAACGCTTTCTATAGATTTATCGCGCGGCATTGCTCTCCAGCATTTCTAGGAAATCATCAAAGAGATAATTAGCATCATGAGGCCCTGCTGCAGCTTCAGGGTGATACTGAACTGAAAAAGCTGGTCTTTCCAATAACTTCAATCCTTCAACAACCCCATCATTGAGACAGATATGTGTGACTCGTCCTGCTCCGTACACTGTAGTGAAATCACCATCAGTAGGGGCTTCGACTGCAAAACCATGATTCTGGGCGGTAATCTCGACGCGATTCTTCTCTTTGTTCATGACAGGTTGATTAATGCCACGATGTCCGAAGCGCAATTTATAGGTGTCGAAACCTAAGGCGCGTCCAAGAATTTGGTGACCAAAGCAGATTCCGAAAATCGGCATTTTCTCTTCTAGCGCCTGCCGCACAAGGGACACGACGGTATCCATGGTGGAAGGATCGCCTGGTCCGTTAGAGAGAAAGAGTCCGTCATAACCATCGCTCTTGAGTTCGGCAAAGGTGGTACTGACCGGAACCATATGAACTTCAATACCTCGCGCTGACATATTCCGAGGTGTTGCCGCCTTGATTCCGAGGTCTAAAGCCGCAACTTTAAATCTTGTTTTACCTTGTGCTGGCACCACATATTCACTATCCGTAGAAACATCGTTAGCTAAATAGGCACCTGACATCTGATCTGAGCTCCGTACTTTCACAACCATCTCTTCGCGAGATAAAGAACTGCCAGAAAAAATTCCAACTCTCATTGCACCCCGATCACGAAGGTGAAGGGTGAGCGCCCGTGTATCCACGCCTTGAATACCAACGACACCATTTTTTATCAGATCATCTTCGAGAGATCTCTGGGCTCGCCAATTAGAAACAACGGGCGAGGGATTTCGCACTACGAAACCGCTAACCCAAATCCGTCGTGACTCTTCATCTTCGGTATTCATTCCAGTATTACCAATATGCGGAGCCGTCATAATCACAACTTGCTTGTGGTACGAAGGATCCGTCAATGTTTCTTGATATCCCGTCATGCCCGTCGAGAAAACTGCCTCACCAAAAGTCTCACCAGTACAAGCCCAAGGTTCGCCTTCAAAGATACGGCCATCGTCTAGAACTAGAAATGCCGTCACTTCTTGACTCCCCAGCGTGAATCTGAATTTTCGTAAACCAGCGCGCCATTATGGAAGGTCTTCTTGATAACTCCAGGTAATTCCATGCCATGAAATGGTGTGTTCTTGCTCTTAGAGTGGAGATGTTCACGCTCTACATGCCAGGTTGCTGCAAGATCTACAAGAACCACGTTGGCTGGCGAATGAACCTTGATCTCTCCATGGCCTGCATATCTACCAATTCGTGCTGGAGCGCTCGACATTCGATTCATTAGATCAGCAAGAGTCATCAGGCCGCTCTGGACCATTGTTAAGTAGGCAATCGAGAATGCGGTTTCCAAACCAACCATTCCAAAAGCTGCGGCGCTCCATTCGCAATCCTTAGCTTCATTGGGATGCGGCGCGTGATCAGTTGCGATGATGTCAATCGTGCCATCTGCTAAGCCTTCACGAAGTGCGATGACATCGCTCTTGGTACGAAGTGGAGGGTTTACTTTGAATACCGGGTCGTACGATTCAGCCTTCTCATCTGTGAGAAGTAGATGGTGTGGAGTGACTTCCGCCGTAACTTTAATTCCGCGCTCCTTGGCGCGGCGGACTATCTCCACTCCCCCTGCAGTCGTGAGATGACAGATATGAAGACGGCTATCGACATGCTCTGCCAACAAAACATCGCGAGCAATGATGGCCTCTTCAGCCACAGCTGGCCAACCTTTTAAACCCAAACGCGCGGATATTTCACCTTCATTCATTTGCGAATGTTCAGTAAGTCGCGGATCTTGCGCATGTTGCGCAATCAGACCATCAAAGGTTTTGACATATTCCAATGCACGGCGCATGACCAACGGATCAGAGACACAATGCCCATCATCGCTAAAGATTCTCACGCGCGCTTCGGACTGATTCATCGCTGAAAGTTCTGCTAGGTGAGTTCCTTTTTGATCAATGGTGACAGCACCGATTGGATAAACATCACAGAGGCCATGGCTCTTCCCGAGGCGAAATACTTGCTCAACTACTCCTGCGGTATCAGCTACAGGCAACGTGTTGGGCATCGCTGAAATTGCAGTGAAACCACCGGCAACGGCGGCTTGAGACCCCGTTAGAACAGTTTCTGCATCCTCACGTCCAGGTTCTCGTAGGTGAGTATGAAGATCTACGAATCCAGGAAGTATGTGTAGACCCTCACCATTGATAACGGTTGGCTTACTACCTGTCGGAAGCGCTTGAACAATTACACCCTCACTAATGAGAACCTCTTGGGAATCCCCGAAGGAATTTTTTGCGTTTTCAATCTTCCACGTACTCATACACCAACCTCGATTGTCGAATTCGACTCGGAGCGTGCTGTGCCACTTAAGAGAAGGTAGAGAACTGCCATACGGATACTGACGCCATTTGCCACTTGTTCCACGATCACAGAACGAGGCGAATCAGCGCTATCAGCTGAGATCTCAAGACCACGATTCATGGGGCCAGGATGCATCACTATCGCTTCGCTTTTCATGCGGTTGATGCGCTCCAAGTTAAGTCCAAAATTACGTGAATATTCCCTTTCAGTGGGGAAATAAAGATCATCCATTCGTTCACGTTGAACGCGGAGCATCATGATTGCATCAACGCTTTCAATCTCAACATCCAGTGAATAACTTACCTCTGCACCCCAACTTGCAACGCCCACCGGCAGCAAAGTGGGTGGCGCAATGAGGACAACCTTCGCACCTAACTTCTGTAAAAGAAGGACATTGCTTCGAGCAACTCTGGAATGAAGAACATCTCCAACGATGGCAATCCTTAAACCTTGTAGATCGCCAGAATCCTGACCTAAATGGCGCCGAATAGTGAATGCATCGAGCAGAGCTTGCGTTGGGTGTTCATGAGTTCCATCCCCAGCATTAATCACAGTCCCTGTCATCCACTGTTGTCGCGCCAATTGATGCGGAGCGCCAGATGCGCCATGTCGAATGACTACTGCGTCTGCGCCCATTGCCTGCAAAGTAAGCGCGGTATCTTTCAAACTTTCACCCTTACTTAGACTCGATCCTTTTGCTGAGAAGTTGATGACATCTGCCGATAGTCGCTTTGCCGCCGCCTCAAAAGAAATTCTCGTGCGAGTTGAGTCTTCGAAGAAGAGATTGACCACCGTTCTACCGCGAAGAGTTGGAAACTTCTTGACCGTTCCTTCAGAGAGTCGTGACAGCTCGGCTGCAGTATCGAGCACATTAATTGCCTCAACCTTGCTCAGATCATTTATTGAAAGTAGGTGCTTCATTTGCCGTCACGACCTTCAATAGTGACTGCATCGCTCCCGTCGATTTCGGCCAAATGTACCTTGACCGTTTCGTCCTTTGACGTAGGAATATTTTTTCCGACAAAATCTGCTCGGATTGGTAATTCTCTATGGCCCCGATCAATCAAGACCGCTAGTTGAACGCTCTTCGGCCTGCCGATCTCGTTAAGCGCATCCAATGCAGCACGAATCGTTCGACCCGAATAGAAAACGTCGTCAACAAGGACAACATGTTTTCCGTCGATCCCACCGCTGGGTATCTCGGTTGGCAACAAGGTTCTTGGAGGGCGCATTCGAAGATCATCGCGATACATGGTGATATCCAAAGTCCCCACCGGGATCGCGGTCTTCTCAATCTCGTTGATATCTTCTGCAATTCTCTTGCTTAAGAACGCTCCTCGCGTTGGAATGCCTAGCAATAGCACATCAACGCTACCGTGGTTTTTTTCTAGGATTTCATGCGATATGCGACGTAGCGCACGGTTGATTTCACCGGCATTGAGGACAACGCTCATTAGAACTCCTTCGCCGCCTCACAGGACGGATCGTTAAAGGTTGGCGCACTCTAGCACGGCCGTTGGTTGTGGAAGAAACTCATGGTTTGTGTCGCTACGCCTTAACCTGCCGCCATGCCCACACCACTTCACATTGGAGCGCGCCTTAAACAGATCCGCCGCCAACAAGGTTTGACTCTGAAGCAGATAGAAATCAAATCTCGCGGTAAATGGAAGGCTGTCGTTATTGGCTCATACGAACGCGGAACCCGATCACTGAGCGTTGCAAAAGCCGAAGAGCTCGCAAGCTTTTATGGAGTTCCGTTATCTGCATTCTTCACGGAGCGAGAGCAAAACGCAGAACATACTCTTACCGATGGACTGACCTTTGATCTAAGAAAGCTACGACAATCCCTCACCACGCCCGATGAATTCTCTAGCCAGGTTTATGGCCTATTAAATTGGATAGCACGCAAGCGAGAAGACTGGAATGGTGAAATTCTCAGTTTGCGCTCGGGCGATATCGACACACTCATGATCCTTACCAAGAAGAATGAGGTAGAACTTGCTGATGCGCTCCTGAATCGAGAACTAAGGTTTACAAAACTAGGTCGGGTTTAATCTCAAGAATCTTACTAAGGACCCCGTTGATGTATTTGCTTGAATCTTCGGTCGAAAGTGTTTGGGCTAACTCCAAAGCTTCACTTATGGCCACCGAAGCTGGAACATCACTAGACCAGAGAAGTTCAAAGATCGCTAGACGAAGGATATTTCGATCAATGACTGGCATGCGATCCATATCCCATCCTTGCGAGTATGTCGTAATCAATTCATCGAGTTTACGTTTATGAAGATCAACTCCATCAACCAATTCTTTTGTGAAGTCTCGGATTACATACTCCAGATCTGTGACTCTTGTGTGCAAGAGATCTACAGCAGGGGTCTTACGGATATCGCCTTCGTAAAGTAAATCCAGAGCCGCTTTACGCGCCTTGGAACGCGTACTCACTTAGTTTGCGCGTCCTAAATACTCACCCGAACGGGTATCAACAAGAACAACTTCATCTTGCTTGATAAATAATGGAACCTGAATAGAGATTCCTGTCTCGAGAGTTGCGGGCTTGGAACCAGCTGAGGATCGATCTCCTTGTAAGCCAGGTTCGGTGTAAGTAATCCGTAGTGGAACATTGGCTGGTAGCTCAACATAAAGAGGATTTCCCTCATGCACAGCAACAATAGCCTCACTGTTTTCTAACATGTAATTTGCTGCATCTCCGACAGTTTCTGGTGAGATTGTCATCTGGTCATACGTCGATGAATCCATAAAGACATACCCTGATGGATCCTTGTACAAGAACTGCATTTCACGTTTCTCAAGAATCGCAACGTCGACCTTAACACCAGCGTTGAATGTTCTCTCGACCACTTTGCCTGATAAAACATTTTTCAATTTGGTGCGTACGAAGGCAGGGCCTTTGCCCGGCTTGACATGCTGGAATTCGACAACGTTCCATAGCTGACCCTCAATATCGAGCGTCATGCCGTTCTTAAGGTCATTAGTTGTGGCCATAAGCGCGAAGATTACACGCGAATTTGCTATTTAACTAATTGCTGTAAAGCACGTAGCGCCAAGCGATACGAATCAAGCCCGAATCCTGCAATGGTTCCATTAACTACTCCCGAGATCACAGAGGTGTGACGGAACTCTTCTCGTGAAAGCGGGTTCGAAAGATGTACCTCTATACACGGCGCTTTCAGCATTACCACCGCGTCTCGTATCGCATAGGAATAATGAGTGAATGCTGCCGGATTGAAGATGATGGGGATTTTGTTATCGGCAGCCTCATGTAACCACGAGATAATTTCCGATTCATCGTTGCTTTGGCGAATTTCTGCCTCAATTTGCAACGTCGCAGCTTCTTTCTTAATGGCCTCTTCAATATCTTGATAGGTGATATCTCCATAGTAATTCTTTTCTCGTAAATCAAGGCGAGAGAGATTAGGGCCATTAAGAACGAGACATTTCATAGCCATAATCTACCGTCCCATCTCGGTTTCATAGATACTCTGCAAAATCTTCACATCCGGGTTCTCTGCTCTCGTAGGTTTTCCAATCTCAGAGAGCGTTACAAAACGCAATGCAGACCGACTCTTCTTATCGCGGAGCATTAACTCCAGGAGTTCGGTCCAAGCAGATGAGCTATAGGTGGTGGGTAAATCAAGAGCTTCCAAAGTTGATTTATGGAGTTGTACTCCACTTGACGTCAGTCCGCTGAAATGCGCCGATACATGTGCTGCATACACAAGGCCAATCGAGACACACTCACCGTGGCGAAGCTCATAATGAGAGTGCCGCTCAATGGCGTGGCCCAAGGTATGACCGTAATTGAGGATCTCTCTTTCATACGATTCACGAAAATCAGAACTAACAACCCGAGCCTTAACTGTGATTGCTCTCTTAATTAATTCGCTCATATTCTCTCTCCAACCACGATTGATGATCGAGAGGATTTCTGAATCTGCAATGAAACCGCATTTAGCCACTTCAGCCAACCCAGCCTTTACATCACGTTCCGAAAGAGTGGAC
>JAPOJL010000032.1 GCA_029978425.1 Actinomycetota bacterium | reverse complement strand
AGTTCCACAAGGTGAAGTAATTGTGTACACCTCAGCTCAGCCAGATTGCGATGAGTATGACCAACGTTGGAAGCAGGAGTTTGGTGTTGAAGTAATTCGAGACCGCTCGAAAATTCTTCTTCCGACGCCCCGAGTGATTTCAAAGCTTAGAAAAGTACTCCGAACCAGGCAGATAACAACGATTTGGTTTGGCGCAGCAGCTCCGTTAGCGCTTTCGGCGCGATTGCTCAAGCGCGCCGGCGCAACACATGTCGTTGCTCTTACCCATGGCCATGAAGTGTGGTGGTCACGAGTTTGGCCCTTCTCCTGGCTCATGAGTGAGATAGCAAATAATGTAGATATTGCTACCTATCTTGGCGAGTTCACTCGGAATTCAATGGCGCCTCGATTTAGAGATTCTCGAAAACTCATCAAGATCGCGCCCGGAATTGATACTGAACATTTTGTTCCACATGCATCCGATGATCTCCGCAAGAGATATGGCATCGACACAAAGCCAACGATTGTGAGCGTTGGACGTTTAGTACATCGCAAAGGTCAGGATCGTTTGGTTGAAGCGATGCCCAGAATTCTCGAAAAAATTCCAAATGCACATCTCATTTTTATCGGGGAAGGTCCACATAGAAAAGTTTTGGACACATTGGTTTCCCAACTCGCTCTTGATGACCATGTTTCTTTCATTGGACGGATTCACTATGCCGATCTTCCACGTTACATCTCCATGGGGGATATCTTTGCGATGCCTTCTCGTTCCCGCTTGCTTGGTCTTGAAGTTGAAGGACTTGGAATCGTCTATCTTGAAGCGAGTGCATGCGGACTTCCCGTTATTGGTGGCTCATCAGGAGGAGCTCCCGATGCCGTGAAGCACGGCATCACCGGTTATGTGGTTGACGGAAACAATGTTGAAGAGATTGCAGACCGCTCTATCGAGCTCTTACGCGACTCTGAACTTAGAGCGACTATGGGAGCTGCCGGTAGGAAGTGGGTCGTTGATGAGTGGCGCTGGCAGATCTGGTCACACGAATTCAATAAAGCGCTGAAGATTTAACGATCACACGATCTAGAACTGAGCTGCAGAACGCTAGGCAAGCAAACCAAGCTTTCGCGCAGCGTTTATGGCCTGCACTCGATTCGTTGCACCTAATTTCTTGTAAACCGAAGAAAGATGAGTTTTCACAGTGGACTCGGTGACAAATAGCTGCGCCGCAATTTCAAGAACTGTATCTCCAGTTGGAAGTTTTTCAAGAATCTCAAGTTCTCTGGGAGTTAATCCAGTCTCTTTATTTCGAGCGATGACTGCATCCGTCATGCGGCGCGCCGTAAAAGTTAAGGGCTTTTCAGCGCTGGCGCGAATGGCATGGAGAACATCTCCAATGGGTGCGCTCTTATCTACATGTGAACTCGCTCCAGATTGCATACACGCCAAGACATGCTCAGGAAGATTGGACATCGTGAGAACAACGATGCCAATCTTTTGAGAGAGCGATCGAGCCCACGCTATGACCTCGAGGCCACTTCCATCAGGGAGGTGAAGATCCACGACAATCACATCTGGATTGTGATGAGAAATCTGAGCGAAGGCCTCTCTCTTTGATGCAGCTTCCCCGACTACGGTAATGGTTGAATCTTTTGTGATGAGACGTCGCAACCCTTCACGCACAATGGCGTGATCATCAACAACGAGAACTCTTAGAGACATGAATCTCTAATCTAAATTTTCTAGATTGAATGTAATGCGAAAGTGGGTTCCTGTCTCATCTGCTTTACATTGATAATCTTGAGAGATTAATTTGAGAACTTCATCAATGCCGCGAAGGCCAAAATTTCTCGTTTTGAGTTGAACTTCACCATTTCCATCATCGCCCACGAATAGGAGAAAACCTGAAGGGGTTATTTGGTATTTCACATAGAACGAACGCGCCGATGAGTGTTTATGGGTATTTCGAGCGATTTCTATCAGCGTTTGATTGAGTAGATTTTCACGCTCTTCTGTTAATTGCGGGTATGTGAGATTCACTTCGGTATCAATGTTGGAAAGGAGGGCCTGGATCTCATTCTCGAGATCTTCACGTGTAAATCGGCGAGTACGGTAAATCTCATCCCTAAAGCTCTGAGTCGCACTCATAACGTTAAGTCGGATAGATCGGAGTTCGGCGCGATGAGAAGGACTTAATGCGTCATCGCCAATCAGCGCATCTAAGTCATATCCAATAACGGCAAGGCTCTGAGCGAGCGTCTCATGGAGGCGACGCGCCAACCCCAGCCGATCAAACGGCTCAGATTGGCGGATTCGCGATTCTTTGAAGTGTTCGTTGTTATTAGGCAAAAAGTTCGGCGATCTCTGCCGCGAACTCTTTATGTACAACGTGACGCTTGACTGAAAGCTTCGCAGTCAAATGACCTCCAGCGATCGTGAAATCGACTGGCAAGATTGTGAACTTACGAATTGACTCAGCACGGCTGACCGCCTTATTTGCTTCATCAACTGCAGTTTGAATAACGGCGATGAGATCGGGATCCTTGGTGAGCTCCGCGAGAGTCGCACCATCTTTCTTATTTGCCGTAATCCAACCCTTGATTGCTTCAGGGTCGATTGTTACCAAGGCAGCGATGTATGGCTGGTTATCGCCCACAACGATGCACTGGCTGACGAGTGGATGAGCACGTAGGCGATCCTCAAGCACTGCAGGAGCGACGTTCTTGCCACCTGATGTAACGATGAGCTCTTTCTTTCTACCGACGATATATAGGTAGCCTTCCTCATCGAGTTTTCCTAAGTCACCGGAACGGAAATATCCATCATCGGTGAAAACTTCCTTGTTGGCTGCATCGTTCTGCCAGTAACCGCGCATCACGATTGGTCCCTTGATAAGAACTTCACCATCTTCTGCGATTTTGATCGTTGTGCCAGGAATTGGCTTACCAACTGATCCGACTTTATGCGCTGTAGTCAGGTTAAGAGTCGCACCTGCTGTGGTTTCAGTTAAGCCATAGCCTTCAAGAACACGTACGCCCGCTCCGCGATAGAAGTGGCCAAGGCGTTCACCGAGCGGCGCACCTCCAGAAATAGCAGCCTCAACACGACCACCTAAACCATGGCGAATCTTTGAATATACAAGCTTGTCGAAGAGCCCATGCTTTAACTTCAGCGCCAATGAAACGCTTCCTGCATCAAGTGCTTTGCTGTACTCAATCGCCACATTTGCTGCGGTGCGGAAGATTGAGCCTTTACCTGCGGCATCTGCTTTCGCTTCTGCGCCGTTGTAGACCTTTTCAAAAATACGAGGCACTGCAAGAACGAATGTTGGTTTAAACGATGCAAGGTCTGCGGCGAGTCTTCCAATGACATCACTGCAATGAGCGAGATGTAGACCTGCGCGAATTGAACCGATTTGCACCATGCGTCCGAATACGTGTGCCACTGGAAGGAATAGGAGAGTGGAGCCTCCTGGCTTCATGAATAGATCTGCGGCACCCATCACAACATTGCCACATTCAGATAGGAAGTTACCGTGGGTGAGTTGTACGCCCTTTGGCTTTCCTGTTGTACCTGATGTGTAGATGAGCGTCGCGAGCGAGTCAGGATTGAGGGCATTGCGACGATTATCAATCTCTTGATCAGAAATATCGCGACCAAGATATGAGAGTTGAGCAAGAACATTTTCGGTCATTACCCAACAATTTTTTACCTTTGAAGTAAGAATCGGAGTGACGGTGTCACGGAGTTGTGGAGTTTCGACGATGATTGCAACAGCGTTTGAGTCCGAGAGAATCCAATCAACTTGTTCAGCAGACGAAGTTTCGTAAATGGGAACTGACACGCCACCTGCAAACCAAATTGCAAAATCCAATATCGTCCATTCGTAACGAGTGCGTGCCATAATCGCAACGCGATCGCCGATCTGAACTCCCGAGGCAATGAGACCTTTTGCTGTTGCTCTAATTTCCGCTTCAAATTCGCGCGCGGTGACAGGTTGCCAACCATCTCCTAATGGCCGCGAGACCATGATGCGTTCTGGTTCAAACCAAGCGCGTTCGGCGACAAGATTGGTGAGATTTCCTGCGGTAGCGGCAGGTTCTAAGGCGGGAGCAAAGTATTCGGTCATGGGGCGAAAATTAGCGGTTACTCGTAGGTAACGGGAAGAGGTAGCCTGTCGCCATGGCCGATATGTCTTCCAGCTCCACCACTATTGATGCCTCCGTCGAGGATGTACGAGCAGTTCTCTTCGATATTGAGGCGTATCCCACATGGACCACCGCAATTAAGTCGGTGGAGGTCCACGAAAAAGATGCGTCGGGTCGTCCGACCAAATTGACTATTAAGGTCGAAGCAGGCGTCCTCAAAGATCGAGCGACTCTCAGTTACGACTGGAACAAAGCCCCAGAGGAAATTTCGTTCTCACTCGATGAAGCGGATTTGATGACGGAGATGAATGGTCGATACACCATTAAAGATAATGGAGATGGAACCACAACTGTCACGTACTCACTCGGTACCGCGCTATCAATGCCAGTGCCTGACATGATGCGTCGCAAAGTTGAGATGACAACTATTGAGCAAACAATCTCTCAACTCAAGCAAAAACTCGAGAGCTAATTCTTAACTAAGCCATGAGCTTTGCATTAGGCATTGATGTTGGCGGCACCAAAGTTCTTGGCGGAGTTGTCGATGACTCCGGCGCAATAGTAAAAACTGCGCGCCGCGATACACCGCGCGAAGGTGGACCAGCGCTAACCGGAACTATTGCCGCAGTGGCTCAAGAATTAATGCAAGAGTTTGATGTTGATGCAGTAGGCGTTTCAGCTGCTGGATTTATCTCATCCGACCGTAAAACCATGCTAGCGACTCCAAATATCGCTGGATGGAATGGAGTTCGCCTTACTGATCAACTTGAAGAATTAATTGGTCGGAAAGTTGTATTAGAAAATGATGCCAACTCCGCTGCATGGGGTGAGAAGAGATTCGGTGCTGGAAAAAATTTCAATACCGTCATCATGCTTACCGTCGGGACTGGTCTTGGTGGCGGCTTAATCGTCGACAATCACCTCTATCGCGGAGCATTTGGAATCGGTGCAGAGTTTGGGCATACGCGAGCAGTTCCTGAAGGACATTTATGTGGTTGTGGAATTCGTGGATGTTTCGAGCAATATGCCTCGGGTAATGCGCTATTGCGCCACGCGCGTGAAGCGATACATGCATCACCTGACTTAGCCAAAAATCTCTTGGCGCGCGGTGATGGAACTATTGAAGGAATTACCGGTCGCCAAATAACTGCAGCAGCCCAAGACGGCGATACCGTCGCAATTGCTGCCTTTAACACGACTGGACAATGGCTTGGAGCGCTCTGCGCATCTTTAGTTGCTGCTCTTGATCCTGAAGCCTTTGTTATAGGTGGTGGCGTTATCGATGCCGGCGACATTCTGTTGACACCAACCCGTGAATCTATGTCGCGCTTGATTCCATTTACTGGCAAGCGCCCTGCCCCAGTTATCGTTCCTGCGACGTTGGGTAATGATGCTGGTTTGGTAGGCGTAGCTGATCTTGCTCGTCAGTAAATAGATTCTCTTTTAGTTCTCAAAGGGATAACGCAGACCAATTTGGCTTCGAATCTCATCCATCGTTTCCATAATCGATTGCGTATCGTTATGAGTCATCACATCTGACTCCGTCTTGCCTTCAGAAATTAACTTCGCAAATTCAATGGCTTGTTCTCGTAGACCATGACCTTGATAGTCACGCGGGAACTCAATAACTTCACCAGAAACTTTCTTAAGTCTCATGGAGGTAGGGGTATAGAAATCACCATCGACAAAAAGGGAGGCCTGAGTTCCAATAATCTGTGCGGTGCAAGGAGATTTGAGAAGTAAGGTGGTTGTGAGTTGGGCATGAGCACCATTTGCGTATTGAAAAATCATGGAGGTTTGAGAATCAACTCCAGAAGGCGTGAACTCGCCTCGTGCGACTATGCTTAGTGGTTTTCCAAGAACCATGTAAGCAAATGAGATTGGATAAATACCTAAATCCAAGAGCGCTCCGCCAGCTAACTCAGGTGCATGTAATCGATAGTACTTAGGTAGCGGTAATCGCTGACCGTGATCAGCTGAGACTGAGATGATCTCGCCAAATACGCCAGATTCGAGCAATTCCCTAATTTTCCGATACGGTGGCAGAAACCGGCTCCACATCGCTTCAACGAGTAAGAGGTTATTTCGTCGGGCAGTTTCAATCATGGCAGCAGATTCGCGGCTATTAACTGCAAAAGGTTTCTCGCATAAAACAGGTTTGCCGTTTTCCAAAGCCAGGATTGTGTTGGGAGCATGCATCGGGTGAGGAGTTGCGACATACACTCCATCGAGTTCCTGCTGTACTAGTTCCTCATAACTTCCATATGGTGCAGCGTTGAATTCTTGAGCGAAAGTCTCAGCTTTAGAGAGCTCACGAGATCCGACTGCTGCAACAACATGCCCTTGTGTGAAAGTTAGATCCCGGGCAAAAGTCCGTGCAATGCCGCCGGTACCGATAATTCCCCAGCGAAAATCTTTACTCATAGCGCAACTCCATCATCGTCATCATTATCAGCATTATCATCATCATCGTTATCACCACCCTTATCATCAATACCACCATCATTGTCATCATTGCCATCATCATTATCATCATTGTTGTCATCATTATTAT
>JAPOJL010000031.1 GCA_029978425.1 Actinomycetota bacterium | reverse complement strand
ATGCTGGATTCCATAAATCAGGCACCACAGCTCTACAAGAGGCATTCGATGCACAGAGTGAAGAACTTAATGCAGCCGGAATCATCTATCCAAATATCGGACGTAAGGCGCATCATCGAATTGCTTGGGCGCTGACGGAAAGAACATGGGGATGGAGCAAGCGTGGTGGTGAAAAGACACCAAGAAGGCATTGGGATCAATTAGCAAAATCAATCAACGGCAGTAAAGCTGAAACAATTTTGATAAGTAGTGAATTTTTCTCAGAACTCAATGGCGATGCAATTCGTACCATTTTCAGCGAAATTAAAGGGAGAAAAGTCGAAGTTATCTTCACTGTCCGTCCTTTGGTTAAGTTACTGAGCTCTTCATACCAGCAGTACTTGAAATATGGGATCAAGGCTGATTACACAACATGGCTTCATTCAGTGCTTGATAACCCAGGAGAATCGAAGATTAACCCCACATTCTGGATGCGCCACTTTCATGGGCGCGTTGTTGCCCGCTGGGTTGATGTGCTGGGAGCTTCCAATGTCACTGTGATTGTTGTCGATGAATCAAAACCTGAATTTCTTTTCGACTCAATTAATTCTTACTTGGGGTTGCCTCAAGGGTTTCTAAAAGCACAAGAAACTGGAAGTAATCGCTCGTTAACTATGGAGGAAATCGCACTTCTGATCGAAATGAATAAGAGATTTCCGACGGATAGAGATTGGGATGAATATGAAGTATTTATCCGAGATGGATATATCCGTAGGCTGACAGACCATGTCCCACCTTCGAAAGATGGAGAGAGACTCCCGACTCCACGATGGGCGATAGATAAAGGAAATGAAATAGGAGCGCAAAATAAGCGAGAGCTGTTAGCTACTGGCGCAAGAATCATTGGCAATATCGAAAGCCTTGATAGCGCGCAAGTCCCAGAAGGGGAACCGAATTACCCCACGAAAATTGCGATAGACATTGTTGCTGAAGCCATGTTGGGATTTGATAAGACGTTAGTGAAGAGATTCCCAATTGATTGGTTTCAATCCAATATTGTTAATAGATACAAGAGAAAAGCGCGAAATGAACTTTCAAGAATACGGAAGAAGCTCTAGTTAAAGTTTTGATTAGCGCGATCTAGGTCAGCCTGGAAGTCCACTTCAACAGCAAAGAGATCTGAGATATCAACCGGTTCAATCTCGATTCCTGCCTTTTCAATTGCGAGCTCGAGCCCGCGCTCAAAGTAATCATTATCTGCGCATTGCTCAAGATATTTGAGAGCTTCACTCTTATGGTGCTTGGAGATGAAATTAATTCCTACCGCCTCACCAAGAGCGTTTTTGACTTGTTTGGATAGGGCGTTGATGTTGCCCTTGGAATCAACGGTGTATTTCACTTCCTCTTCAGCCGTGGCAGAAGTGTTGACACAGACAAAGGATTTTTCGCTACGAATTCGTTCTGCGATTCGCTCAAGAACTCGAGCATCGAAGACCACATCGCCATTGAGCCAGAGCACGCCACTTTCTTGAGAGGCGCGTAACGCCTTGAGAAGACTCTTGGAAGTGTTGGTTTGATCGTAGTTTTCGTTATAGACAAAAGAGACATTGGGATGCGCCTCCATAATCATTTCCATCTTAAATCCGACCACAATCGTGACGCGAGCTTCGTCTCTAAAGACTTTCTCAACATTCTCTAATTGTTGCTGCATGATGGAGCGTCCATCTGCGAGAGGTGTAAGTGGTTTGGGCCAAGGTTTTCCTAAACGGGTGCCCATTCCGGCTGCAAGTATCACAACTTGTAGGGCCATAGATTTATACTACAGGAAATGAATCAATCCCTTACTTCGTTGATGGTCACGCCTGCAACGACTATCAACGAAATTCTCACAACATTCGTTGATTCACAAAATGACCTTTTATTGATCGATGAAAATAGCGTTGTCGCAGATCCTCATATGGAGTTATTGACGGACTATCCGAGGAGCGCTTCAGCCGCATTAGTTGCCGCAGAAAAAAATGGTGACACCTTAGTGCGACAGAACCGAATAGCTAGCGCATCATCAGCCACCCATAAAGTAACGATTGGAAATCGCAAGTTTGTAGGAGTACTTCGACTCTCGCAGAAACAGAGAATTGAGATTATTTCAACGCTAGAGAGCGCTGCACAGCATAAAGTACCCGGAAACGCTTTAGATCTCGTTCTTGTTGCTTTGACACGCGCGATGATAAAAGTTGATGCAGCTGACGTATGGGCAGCTCCATATATTCGTAGCGCCAATAAAGACGAACGTCGTAAAACTCAAGAAGAGATTGCGAATCTGAATTTGGGTCGAGTCCGTTTAAGTATGGCAAATCGAGCCAATGACGGCTTCTTCTCGGTATTTTTCCTGCGAAAATTCTCGAAAATACTTACCTGGGTAGCGGTAAAAGTTGGTGCTACCCCTAATCAAGTCACACTTATTTCTTTCGCCATTGGACTTTATTCTGCATACTGTTTCTCTCAAGGAACTTTCTGGAGTATTTTTCTTGGCGCAATTCTCCTGCAACTCAGCATCATTGTGGATTGCGTAGATGGAGAATTGGCTCGTTACACCAGAAAATTCTCACAACTCGGCGCTTGGCTTGATGCAGTAACTGACCGAGTGAAGGAATACATGGTCTTTATGGGGCTTGCGATTGGGGCGGAAAAAGAAGGGCGAGATCTCTGGATTCCGGCAATCGTAATGATGCTCATTCAGACTTTCAGGCATCTCTCTGATTACAACTACGCCCGAACTGCGCGTTTTAGAGCTGAAGAGAAGTTTGTTGCGCCTGTGGAATTTACTGCTGACTTTGATGGCATCATTCCAACCGAACGTGAACCAAAGGGACGGCTTCGTTACTGGCTAGGGAAAATCATCCAATTCCCCATTGGTGAACGATGGTTGGTAATTAGCGCCAGCGCGGTAATCGGTGGAGCTGCTTTTACCTTCATCGTAATGCCCGTACTTGCATTTATTTCTGCGACCGTTGTCTTCCGCGGTCGGTTAATTAGAACCCGAGAGATGCCGAAGGTTTCAACAGGAAAATCTTTGATTTCACGTCAATCTGATCTTTTAGGATTACAGCGGAGCATCTCGAAGAGATTTGATTGGTTGGAGCCATCAATCTTGCGTCTCATCGAAGGTGGATTTTTGATCTGGATTTTTGCAAGTGTGGAAAAGGTAAACATTGCGACATTTATGATTCTTTTCAGCATTATGTTTCATCATTACGACAACCTTTATCGCGCTCTTCAAGATGAGAAAAAACCGGAATGGCTTTCAGCACTTGGGCTGTTTGTCGGTGGGAGAATCCTGATTCTTGGAGTTGCTGCACTTCAAGATTGGCCTCTCTATTACTTTGCTTGGTATTTCTCCATCTTGTTCCTAGTTGTCTCATCAATGCAATGGGTTTTGAGCCATCGGGCTAATAAGATAGGAAGATGACTGCTCGTCCCGCAAAACCGACGATTGCTCAAATCCGGGAAGTCTCACAACCACTCTCCGTTACTGGTCGTTCTAACGCCGAACATTGGGTAGCAGACTTATATTTAAGAAAGATTTCACCTTATTTAACCCGTCTACTTCTTAAGACACCGATTACCGCAAACGGCGTGACGTATCTGATGATTCTTACTGGAATCTCCATAAGTGGTGCGCTACTTATTCCAGGAACTACAGGCCTAGTCTTGGCGCTCTTCTTATCCCAATTACAAATGCTCTGGGATTGTTGCGATGGTGAAATTGCCCGGTGGCGAAATACCCAATCGCCAAAGGGGGTTTTCCTCGATCGGATAGGGCATTACCTCACTGAATCACTAATCCCACTCGCTTTATCGATGCGAATTATTGGTTGGCCCAACGATGCAATTTCTGATTGGAAGCTACCATTTTCTGCAGCGTTAATTTCGATAGTGATAATCCTAAATAAGAGTTTTAACGATATCGTCCATGTATCACGTGCATTCAGCGGCTTAACAAAACTATCTGATTCCAGAGATAGTGGCGCTCCGATAAAGAGTTGGTTAAGGATCGCTAAAGCACCTTTCAAGATACTTGCTGTTCAGCGACTTTTCCATTCAGTAGAAATGACCATAGTCATTGCGCTCTTCTCTGCGAACGAATTGTTGATTACCTACGGACTTTATGTGGCGCTCTTTGTGACATTTGGCCACCTAGTTGCGATACTTGGTTCACGGAAACTCGACCCAAGGTAGGTAAGCGATGCTATTCATCTGCAAAGAGATGATTGAAGGATTTCGCCACCTTTTCCCTCGTGGGAAATTCCGTTTTGTTCTCGTAGTTCTCTCCCTTATCGCGGCCGCGATATCGGTCTCTGAGTTACTTGTGATGAAATTCTTTGCCACCTTGATCCTCCATGAAGGAGATTTTGAACGTTCAGTTTTAGGTTGGGCAATTATCGGGTTTTTCGCTTTTTTTATTGTTACCCGTTTTGGACAGTTTTATCAGCGAAACTATCGGGTAAAGGCTCTAGCCCGATCCTTTCGAGCAGCAAAGAAAGAAAAGAAACCGAAAGAAGAGAACCGAGAATGGGCAATGGCATTTGAACTCACGAATATCTTGAGTTTGGGCGCCCAACTCATCGCTATTCTGCTCTTTTTCTTACTCCTTAATCCAATTATCGCGCTATTGAATGTGGTTATCCTCGTGATCATCCTCCAAGTTGTAGGTGGAATTTTCAGAAAGCAGCTAGCGGTTCAAGCAGAGTTAAACTCTCTAGAAAAGGGAAAGAAAGCCAAGCCTGATAAGCGCTATGGCGTCAGGATAAAGGCTGCTGAAAGCGGCGCTCTAGTCTCCAGCGGAGGAATGCTTGCTCTTCTCGCGATTTTGCTTTTTATGAGCTTTCAGGGCGATATCACTCCAGCAAATACGCTGGTTATCTTCTTAGGCGCGAGACTACAAAATTCTGTTATTGCAAATGGCTCACGATCGCTCATGCGATATGCGCGCTCAAATTCTCGAGTGGCTGCAGATGATGTCGACCAGTGACGTACTTCTTACATTTGGATTCTCAACGCTCTCCAATCGGGTAAAAAATTTAACCCTGCCTCAGAGCGCTGAAAATAGGGAATTTATCGTTTTAGTCCAGAATCCAAATGAAGAGAGTTATGTCTTTAATACCCCACATTCAAAGCTGGTCGAACTCAAGAGTCGTGGAGTAGCAAAGAGTCGAAATGCAGCGCTGAAATATGCGAGTGGTAAATACCTTATTTTTGGCGATGACGACATAACCTTTGATGAAAATGGGATTTCAAAACTGATTGAATATTTTGAATCGCACCCTGAATGCTCGATTATTCTTGCTCAAACGAGCGATGAAACTGGAGAACTTCGTAAGAGCTATCCAACCAAGTCCCATAAATTGACCAAGTACAACTCCGCTAAAGCAGCGACCTACGAAATGATGGTCCGTATCGATGCCATCCGAGGCGCTGAGGTGACTTTTGATGAAAGTTTTGGAGCTGGCGCAGAAAATTTCCTTGGGGATGAATACATTTTTATTGCTGATGCCCTAAATAGAGGCCTGCATGGAGTCTTTTTACCGATTCGAGTCGCAATTCATCCGAAAGAGAGTTCAGGGAGCACATGGGGAACGCCTCGAGATCTAACCGCGAGAGCAGCTGTATTTTCAAGAGTTTTTGGAGTTACTGCACCAATTTTTCGAGCGCTTTTCCTGTTGAAATCACGCAAAGGTCGTGTGAGTTTTGTTAACGCAGTTCGATTCATAATTGGCCGATGAAGATATTTGCGCATCGCGGTTTTAGCGCACGCTTTCCCGAAGGCACACGCTCCTCCTATGAAGGCGCAGTCGTGGCTGACGCTGATGGTTTTGAATGCGATGTTCGCCTCTCTCGCGACAATGAAGTTATCTGCTTTCACGATCGGACGATCAAGAGAATCGCTGGTGTAAGAAAGGCAGTTGCACGCCTTACAGCCCAAGAACTTCACAAGCTTGTCGATGCAATAACGCTCAACGAACTTCTCGATATCGCCATAGAAGAGAAGAAGGATGTACTGATTGAGACCAAGCATCCGGTATTAACCGCGGGGAAGATCGAGAGACGCGTGCTAGAAATTCTTCGCAAACGAAGCGCAGAGATTGAAGAGGCAGGAATTCACATCACAGTAATGTCTTTTTCTTACTTTGCTGTTCGAAGGCTGAAGCGTAAATACCCAGATGTCGCAAAAGTTATTAAGTATTCAATCTCAGCAAGAATGAGCCGGGCAAAGACTGTGGCGCTTAACATTGAACTTATTGAAAGAAATCCAAAAATCATTGGAAAGTTAAAGGCAGCGAGAGTGCTCGTTTGGACCGTTAATACATCTGCAGGTTTGAAGTTGCTGAAAGATAAAAAGATAGATGGTGTAATTACCGATAAACCACGCTTTGCGCGCAAGAAGCTAATTGGTTGATTTCTCTTGAGTTAGTCTCTGTGAGAGATAGATTGGAATAATCGAGACCAAAATCAAGGCAGCCGCGACGACATTAACAATCGGCGCTTGATTGGGCCGGAATAAATTCTGGAAAATCCAAATCGGCAGAGTGTTCTGACCCGCTCCTGCGGTAAAGGTAGTGACGATGATTTCATCAAAAGAGAGTGCAAAGGAAAGTAGTGCGCCAGCTACGAGGGCGCTGCGCAATAAGGGAAATGTAACGAGTCTAAAAGTCGTGAATCGATTGGCTCCGAGGTCCATACTCGCTTCTTCTAGATTGGAACCCAGACGACGATAACGAGCGGCAACATTGTTAAAAACCACCACAATACAGAACGTTGCATGTCCAACAATGATGGTAAAAATCGTTAGCTCGCCGAGGAAGTTAGTAAAAACATTGTTGAGCGCGATTCCAGTAACAATGCCGGGGAGAGCAATAGGCAGGACAAAGAG
>JAPOJL010000030.1 GCA_029978425.1 Actinomycetota bacterium | reverse complement strand
TTCCCATTCGAGAAGAATAGCGCGTTGATTTTCGCAGCCACCCTTTACTGTCTACTCATGGCAGATGATTTCACTCCAGTATTCATTGGAGGCACAGGCAGAAGTGGAACAACAATCCTGCTCAATCTCTTAAGCCGCCATCCGGATTTTCATGCGAGCATGCCGCGAGAAATTAAGTTTCTGACCAGTCGACATGTCTTGGTAGATATTGCGCTCACGCGACCTTTAGCCATTGAGGAGAATCTCAAAGCCAAAAGAAATAACTTGATTGCGCAGGTACTTCCGCTTTTGGGCAAAAGCAAACTTTCACTTTTTAAGAAAGAGCTACTGGGTCCGTGGTGGTCTGAAACTGGCAAGAAGGGAAACCAACGTGGTCTCATACAAGGAATTCCTCGTGAAGAGTTAGAGCAAGCGCTAGAAAATTTTAAGGCTGGCTTTAAGGTTGATCGCATAACCGCGTCTCGCGCTCTCTTTGAATCCCTATCGAGGGCCCAAATGAAAGATGGCGTTAAGAGGTACTTCGGAGATTCCACTCCAGTAAACATTATGCAAGCAGATTTGATTAACATGCTATTGCCTGGAAGTAAGTTCATCCATGTAATCCGCGACGGCCGTGATGTGGCATCTTCGGTTGTGAAGGAGAAGTGGGGGCCCAGTGAACATTTTGCAGCCCTAGATTGGTGGAAGCGGCGCATAGTCACAGGGCAGATGGCCTTATCCACGATTAAGGCTGAGAACAAATTGGAGTTGAGAATTGAAGACTTGGTTATCCACCGCCGTAAGGAAACGCTTGAAAAAATCAAGAACTTTCTAAATTTGCCTGACAATAAACGTTTTGATGCCTACTTTCACGATGAGATTCTTCCTGAGAAGTTACATGCCGGCAGATGGAAGAGTGAACCAGTCAACACCACAAAGTTCACCGCTAGATATCAGACAATCTTGCAAGACTTGAGCGCAAACGGGATCAACATCAAAGAGTTGTAGCTAACCCGCCAAAATTCGGTAGCCGTTAATGACAATGACGGCGATTCCAACAAGAATTCCAATCTGTTTGCGAGGAAGAATTACGACTATTCGCGCAGCAATCGGAGCCATTAGACATCCACCGAGAGCTAACCCACCAACAATTGACCAATCAATATCGAGGCGATTGATGTTGACAAGGAATCCGACGCTGGCTGAAACGGCAACAATAAATTCTGCAGCACTAACGGTTCCAATGATTTTGCGAGGTTCAACGGTAGTGGTGGTCATCATCGTAGGAGTAACAATCGGACCCCATCCCCCACCACCGGATGCGTCGACAAATCCACCGGTGAAACCTAAATAGGTCAGATAGCGCGGATTCGTGAGTTCAACAGATGGTTGTGGTTGAGTTGAGGGAAAGATGTTGCGATAGAGAAGTAAAAATCCGAGTAGTAGAAGAAGAGTTGAGATAAAGATCTTTGCACTCGACAGATCAATCCACGAAAGGAAAGTCGCTCCAAGTAGAGCTCCAATTCCACCGGGAACTGCGAGCTTGAGCAGAATACGTTTATCTACATTCTCAGCGTGCCAATGAGATGCACCCGATACCAAGGTTGTACCTATCTCTGCAGCATGCACCGCAGCGGATGCAACTGCCGCCGATGCTCCTAAAGTTAAAAGAAGTGTTGAGCTAGTGAGTCCAAAGCCCATACCGAGTGTGCCATCAATGAGTTGTGCAACAGAACCGGCGAGAGCAAAGAAAATCCAATTCACAGCAAGCGCTCCAGGATAATTTTCGTATTGGCATCGGTATCCGCCGTGCCATCGAGGATAAGTTCCGGTTGAGATGGCTTTTCGTATTCTTGGCCGATGCCAGTGAAGTTTGGAATCTGACCATCTTTTGCCTTCTTATATAAGCCCTTAGGGTCGCGCGAGATACACACATCAACGGGGGTATCAACGAAGACCTCAATGAAATCGCCTTCATCAAAGATGGAACGAGCACGTTGGCGATCTGCTTCAAATGGACTGACCAGCGCTGTAATAACAATCAGACCTGCATCGACCATCAACTTTGCAACCTCAGAGGTTCTACGAACATTCTCTGCGCGATCTTCAGGTGTGAAACCTAAATCAACGTTGAGCCCCATACGTAGATTGTCGCCATCAAGAACATAAGCGTGCATACCGAGCGCATGAAGGCGCTTAGCGAGAACGTTGGCAATCGTTGACTTTCCTGAGCCAGAAAGTCCAGTAAGCCAGATGACTTTCGCCTTCTGATTCTTTGCGCTCTCCCGGGCAGCCTTATCGACTTCATACTCTTGATAAGTAATGTTCTCGCCACGGCGTAGAGCATGGCGAATCATGCCAGCACCGACTGTCTGGAAATTAAGGCGGTCGACAAGGATAAAGTTTCCAAATTCGCGGGATTGCTTATAAGGAAGTAGCGCGAGCGGCTGATTGGTGGCGATTTCAACTTCGCCAATTTCGTTCATCACCAAAGTATTTGCAGAGTTATGTTCGCCGGTGTTGACATCAATTTTGTGGCGAATCTTGGTCACAATGACAGGCGTTTGAGTTGGGCCAGAGATAAGTAGGTAAGAGCGGCTATGGATCAGCGCATCTTCGTTAAACCAGACAAGATGGGCGTTAAAGCGATCGGATGCATGTAGATCTTCACTTGCTGCGGCAATCAAATCACCACGCGTTGCATCTACCTCAGGTTCGAGAACAAGGGTGACGGCGCTTGTTTCTAGCGCTACCTGCTCTTCTTGGAAACCCGAGATGATCTTTCCGATCTTGGCAAGCTTGTTACTAGGAAAAATCTTGACTTCATCTCCCACTGCGAAGTTGCCATGATGAATGGTCCCGCTAACTCCGCGGAAATCATCTGCTCGAGAAATCGATTGCACTCGCATGCGTGCAGTTGCGCTAGAGCTCTTTGTTGGTTGCCAAGATTGAATCGCCTCAAGCAGCGTTGCTCCTTGGTACCAAGGCGCCTGAGTGCTGCGCTGTACTACGTTGTCGCCAGCTAAAGCGCTAAGCGGAATAAAGTGAACATCTGTCAGGTCTAGACGTGCAAGGGTCTTCTCAATTTCGCCCTTGATCTGCAGATAGATCTCTTCATTAAATCCAACTGCATCCAACTTATTAACGGCAACAAGTACGCGTTGCACACCCATCAGCGAACAGATCGTTAAGTGGCGAAGAGTCTGGGTGCGAACTCCTTTTGTGGCATCAACGAGAACAATCGAAATCTGAGCGCGCGATGCGGCAACAGCCATATTGCGCGTGTACTGCTCGTGGCCCGGTGCATCAGAAATAATGAGCCGTCGGCCATCAAGAAGCGACATAGAGCGATATGCAACATCAATGGTGATTCCTTGTTCGCGCTCTGCCTCTAAGCCATCTGTGAGCAAACTGAAATCAATTTCTCCGGCGGGAATAGTTGAACCTGCGCGACGAATCTGGCGAGCCGTGTCGACTGTGTCGTACGGAATGCTGTCGGTCTCGACGAGCAGTCTGCCAATAAGAGTGCTCTTGCCATCATCGACGCTGCCACAAGTAAGAAGTCGAACTACTGGGATCTGCATTAGAAGTAGCCCTCGCGCTTCTTCTTCTCCATGGAATCCTCGTTGGCGCCATCAATCAAGCGAGTTGCACGTTCGCTGAGCTTTACCTGGAAGACCTCTTCAACAACATCTTCAATCGTTGTCGCACTTGATTCGACTGCTGCTGTAAGTGGGTAACAACCAAGTGTTCTAAAGCGAACCCGCTTCATCGCGGGTTTTTCGCCGTCGTTAAGTAGATAGCGCTCGTCATCAACCATAATGATCTGGCTTCCACGCATCACAACAGGGCGCTCTGTAGCAAAGTAGAGAGGATTTACCTCAATTTTTTCAGCTGCTATGTAGCGCCAGATATCGAGCTCGGTCCAATCTGAAAGTGGAAAGACTCGCATAGTTTGGCCGGGCGCTAATTTGGGATTGTAAGTACGCCAGAGTTCAGGGCGTTGTGCGCGAGGTTCCCAGCGATGGCCAGATTCGCGCACGCTGAAGATTCGCTCCTTGGCGCGAGACTTTTCTTCATCTCGACGTGATCCACCAATTGCGGCATCAATCTCGTGCAGATCAAGCGCCTGACGGAGCGCAACGGTCTTCATTATTCTCGTGTACTCAGAGATACCAGAGGTAAATGGATTAGTGCCGCTAGCAACACCCTCTTGGTTGGTGTGCACAATCAAAGATAAATTGTCATCTGCTACAACTTTATCGCGGAAGGAGATCATCTCTCTAAACTTCCAGGTAGTATCTATATGGAGTAATTTGAATGGGATTGGCGCCGGGAAGAAGGCCTTCCTGGCTAAGTGCAGAAGAACCGATGAATCCTTGCCGATGGAATACATCAAAACCGGCTTACGGAAGGTTGCCGCAGTCTCGCGGAAGATTTCAATTGCTTCCGATTCGAGCGACTTGAGAATCTCGAGCTCGGTGGACATAGGAGAAACCTACAGGGATTGCTTGTGAATCCTCATAGAGACGCTACTTCTTCTCAAATTTCGGCAAGTGAAGATCAAACTTAATCGAGATTAAGCGGGTCATGATTACAACGAGCCCACCAGCTATAGCCGAGATGTTATCGGCGAACCCCAGACCGTGAAGTACGACATAAGTGGATGCACCAATTAAGGTGGAGGTTCCGATGGTTTCGCGATGAAGCAAGACTGGCTCTAGCTGACAGAGAACATCGCGGACTAGTCCCCCAGTTACAGCAGTAATGACTCCAAGAAAAATCGCACCGAACCAGACAACATCCATCTCGTAGGCAAGTTGTGTGCCTGACATAGCAGCTACGGCTAAACCAAAGGTATCCATAATCAGAAGTGTTTTACCTATATGTGTTACGCGTCTGAATACTAAGGTCAAGAGAATCGCAGCGATTACGCTCAGAACTATCCATGGATCGATAATCCAAACTGGGCGAATACCTAGGAAAACATTTCGAAGTGTTCCACCCGATAGCGAGGCGACAGCTGCAATAAAAGCAATGCCGCCGTAATCAAGTCCTTTATCTGCTGCAACTCTTGCACCAACAAGTGCAAAGGCGAAAGTGGCCAGTAAATCCAAGGTCAACATTAAGGACATGGAGTAAGAATAGGGAATTTATAACGGCTCTGCACAAAACTGCAAAAATGTTTCATTTCCGTCACAATTTGCGTGTTTACCTATCGCCTATTGCTCTGCTTGCGTAGAGTTCCGCGCATGTCAAAGTCCAAGGGCCTCAGTAACGATAAGAACTGGTGGCGCCAAGCCTCGGTTTATCAGATTTATCCACGTAGTTTCGCTGATTCCAATGGAGATGGCATTGGTGATCTCAAAGGCATCACTTCGCGTATTCCATACTTAAAATCCCTCAACATAGATGCGGTCTGGCTCAGTCCCTTCTATCCATCCGCTTTAGTCGATGGTGGATACGACGTTGACAACTATCGCGACGTGGATCCAAAGTTAGGAACATTGGCTGATTTTGACGAGATGCTTGCTGCTCTTCATAAGGTTGGCATTCGAGTTTATGTAGATATCGTTCCAAACCACTCCTCTAATTTGCATGAATGGTTTAAAGAAGCGATCGCAGCAAAGCCAGGATCAAAAGCCCGCAATCGATATATTTTCCGCGATGGTCGCGGCAAGAAGGGTGAGCTGCCACCAACAGATTGGGTTTCGCATTTTGCGCCGAGTGCATGGACCCACGAATCTGCCATGGGTGGAAAACACAACCAGTGGTACATGCACTGGTTTGCGCCAGAACAACCAGATTTCAACTGGGATAACCCTGAAATCCAAAAAGACTTTCTCAAGACTCTAAAATTCTGGGCAGATCGTGGCGTAGATGCATTTCGCATCGATGTTGCCCACGCGCTCAAGAAAGATTTATCTGAACCGCTTCGCAATCTTGATGTCTTTGAAGGACTTGAGCAACGTGGTAACAAGGGTAAAGGTATTTTTGCGGACCGTGATGACGTTTTCAAGATTTATAAAGAGTGGCGCAAACTCTTTAATACCTACGATCCTCCACGTGTTGCAGTTGCAGAGGCATTTGTACACCCAGAGCGTTTACCGCTCTATGCCAGCACAAAAACTTTAGGTCAGTGCTTTGACTTCCGTTTTATCGAAACACCTTTCGAAGCTGGAGCTTATCGCGCAGCAACTCAGGAAGCTATCGAGCTGGCCGTGAAGAATAAATCAACCTGCACATGGACACTTTCAAATCACGATCAGATTCGCCATGCAACAAAGATGGGGCTCAATCCTGCCGTCAATCGTCGCGATTGGATGTTAACGAATGGCACTTCTTATCCACTCGATAAAGAATCTGGTACAAATAATGGGTTAGCGGCAACGCTTTACATCTTGGCTCTCCCTGGAAGTACGTATATGTATCAAGGAGAAGAACTTGGGCTCCATGAAGTCACAGATATTCCCGAATCTCAGATCCAAGATCCGCAATATTTGCGCAACCACAAGGTCGATAAGGGTCGCGATGGCTGCCGAGTTCCGCTGCCATGGACCAAGTCAGGCTCTTCATTTGGCTTTGGTACAGGCGGAGCGCACTTGCCGCAACCGAATTGGTTTGGCGATTATTCGGTAGAAGTTGAAGAGAGAGATGCACATTCACCTCTTGCTATCTATCGCCGTGCCCTAGAACTGCGTAAAGATCTGCAGACTAAAGAAGAAATCAAGTGGCATAAGACCAGCGATGTTTCTGTCCTTCACTTCTCAAGACCGAATGGCTGGAACTGCATCACCAACTTTAGAGCGCAGGAATACGCCATGCCAAAGGGCGAAATTTTGATCTCATCCAAACCGCTGGTGAATGGAAAGATTCCAGCCGGTACAACAGTCTGGTTTAAGAAGAAGTAACTCTTAAAAAACTAAGCGACCCTAATAATG
>JAPOJL010000002.1 GCA_029978425.1 Actinomycetota bacterium | reverse complement strand
ACAATATAAAAGTTACTTACGTACTAAATAAAATTGGAAGTTCTAATCGACAGAAGGTTCTCCAGAAGAGTTTTCGCACAAGAATTTCAGATGTGCCGGGCTTTTGTTTGCCTCGAGACCATTCGGCTTTGGACCGCGCTCAAGGACAATATTCTACGCTCACGGAAGTTGCGCCTCGAAGTTCGCTTCGGAAAGCGGTCAGAGAGCTCTCGATTTATCTTGATAAATCATTCTGAGTACGCTTCAACCTATGCCATTCCGTCATCTAGTAGAGGGTTCTACTTCGCTCTCTGCTGCTGATGTGGCGCGACTTGGCGAATTGGTTGCCGAGTGGCAACTTCTTGCCGATATTTCTTTTGCAGATCTTGTTCTCTGGGTTCCACGCCGAAGTGATGAGAAGAGTTGGCCAGAAGGCCACTTGGCAGTTGCACAGATTCGTCCCATGACTGCGGCAACAGTTTTTGCTCAAGATTTGATTGGTGAGGAAGTCTCGTGGGGTTCACGACCACATATTGATCATGCACTTTCAACAGGCGAAATTGTTCGTGATACCCAACCAGAACAGATCGGTGAACTGCGGATTAAGGAAGAAACCATCCCAGTATTCTTCAAAGGTAAAGTGATAGCAGTTATCTCTCGCCATCGAAATCTCGAGACGATGCGCACTCCATCTCGCCTAGAATTAAATTATCGCGAGATTGCAAACCACATTTACCGAATGATTGCCGAAGGTAATTTTCCTGTTAAAGATAGCGTCTACTTAGCAGAAGCAGCTCCCCGTGTTGGAGATGGATTATTGCGTCTGAATGTTGAAGGTGAAGTCATCTTTGCTAGTCCAAATGCGCGCTCTGCATTTAGTCGCATTGGCTGGGAGCGAGATCTTGAAGGACACGTGCTGGGCGAAGTTCTCGATTCATTGACCCTTAAAAGCGCTGAGCTCAATCCGAGAGAAGAGAACTTCAGAGTGTCGATGAGCGGTAAGTCTCTACGTCGTGATGAATTTGAAAATTCTGGGGGAGTTGTTGACTTATTAGCTATCCCGCTTACCGAAGGCGAAAATCGAATCGGAGCTGTCGTACTTGTTCATAACGTGACTGAGTTACGACGAAAAGACCGAGCGCTCATCAGCAAAGATGCGACGATTCGAGAGATTCACCATCGCGTAAAGAACAACCTACAAACTGTCTCTGCGCTACTGCGATTACAGTCCAGGCGTATTGAAGATCCAGGTGCGAGCGCTGCAATTGAAGAGGCGGTGCGTCGAGTTGCATCAATCGCACTAGTGCACGAAACCCTATCTTCCAGCTCACAGGACACAGTTCAATTTGATGAAGTTATTTCCAAGATTATTCAAAGCGCTGCTGAATTGAGCACTCGGCCGAATGAAATCTCGATTGTGAAGGAGGGGGAGTTTGGCTCCATTCCATCTATCGTTGCAACGCCCCTTGCATTAGTCCTCACCGAACTCATTCATAATTCTCTTGAGCATGGGGTCGCGGAGAAGGGAACGTCAGTTGCAGTAAAGGTCGAGAAAACTCAATCCAGCATGATGGCCTCAGTTATTGATGATGGCGCTGGAATTCCTGCAGACTTTTCATTGGAGAAAAACACTAACTTGGGGCTCCAGATTGTGAGTACGCTAACTCAGAACGAGTTAGCGGGGACAATCGAATTCATAAAACCTGAGAAAGGAACTGAAGTTCGAATTACTTTCCCGCTCGAGCGGTAAAGAGACTATTCCTGAATCTGATTTTCCATGAGACGTGCACGATTACGTGCCGCGCGGCGCTTCATAGCGCGACGTTCATCTTCAGATAGCCCGCCCCACACGCCAGAATCTTGACCGCTTTCAAGCGCCCATTGCAGACACGGTTCACGGACTTCGCAACGCATACAAACTTTTCTTGCCTCTTCAATTTGTGCAATTGCAGGTCCAGTATTTCCAACAGGAAAAAATAATTCTGGATCGACATCACGACATGCTGCGCGATGGCGCCAATCCATTGTCATCTTTCCCTCGCTTCACCGTTCATTTACAGGCCCATTCATTTACAGGCCCATTCATTTACAGGCACTGCCCAACACGCTATGCGCTCGTGAAGGCGGTGCTTGTTGCCCGAATGGGCTCAATTACGTGGCTAATTCTCCCGTGTGAAACTTTGTAACTCAAGAGTCTGTGACGGCAATTTGATGAAAATGAGGGTGAGTTACGCCATGGTGAGTCAGATTAGGTGATGAATTGAACTGTGCCCCCGACAGGATTCGAACCTGTGCACCCGCCTCCGGAGGGCGGTGCTCTATCCCCTGAGCTACGGGGGCGCTTTCGAGAAGATTATCAGTGATTGTTCATGCCAAGATGCGCTCGTGAATCAACGCGCATATTTTGCAACGGGATGTTTCTGGGGCGCAGAACGACGCTTCTGGAATTTACCTGGTGTTGTATCGACCTCAGTTGGATACATGGGTGGAACACGACCTTCTCCTTCATATGAACAGGTCTGTACTGGCACCACCAATCATGCCGAGACTGTTGAAGTCATCTTTGATCCATCTCAAATTTCATACCAGCGCCTCCTTGAAGAGTTTTGGACTATGCATGATCCAACATCTCTCAATAAACAAGGTGGCGACATTGGAACTCAATACCGGAGCGCAATCTTTACTACCAGCGAAGAGCAAATGATTGCCGCCGCAAATACTCGAGAGATCTACAACGACGAGCTATCGAAACTTGGTTACGGCGAAATCGTCACAGAGATTCAAGACGCTACACCACACACATATTGGCCAGCAGAGGAGTATCACCAGAGATACTTAGAGAAGAACCCCAATGGATATGACTGCCACTCCACCACTGGCGTGCCATTTCCAGTAGTCAAGTAGCTGTAAACAGATAGTTTTCTGACACAAACTTCAAGGATTGGAGCGGATGATGGAGCCAGGTTCAGATCTTCCAAAGATCAACCCAGAGACTGGAAAACCATTTCCAGTTCAATTAGATGATCACAAGCTCAAGAGCGAATTAGACCCTCTCTCATTTGATGTACTCCGTAAAGCCGGAACAGAAGTGGCCTTCACTGGAAAGTACTACGAGACCGAGACCATCGGTGTTTATAAGTGCAAAGCATGTAGCGCTGAACTATTTAGAAGCGAGGAGAAATTCCACTCTGGTTGTGGTTGGCCCTCTTTCTATGCTCCCACCAAAGATGATGCGGTAATTCTCCTTGAAGACCGATCACTTGCGCCGAGAATTCGTACCGAAGTTCGATGTGCATCCTGTGGCTCTCACTTAGGACATGTATTTGAGGGTGAGGGGTATGCAGTCCCCACAGATCAACGCTGGTGTATCAATTCTGTTGCACTTGTGCTTGAACCCAAGAAATAGTCGCTACAAAACTTCGTTAGCTCTCCAGCAGTACCAAGCAACATGGCTGCGATATGGAGAGTATTTCGTGCCTATTTTTTCCAATTTCTTCGGCTCAATCTCATTGCGGAGTTTATGAATTTTCTCCCAACCGCGACGAACACCGAGATCGCCAACTGGCCATACATTTTGACGGCCCAGCTGGAACATGAGAAACATCTCTACCGTCCAACGGCCGATACCAAATTGTGGCAACAGGTGTTTCATAATCTCATCATCGGTGAGTCGATGAAGGGATTTCATAGGAACTGTTCCATCGATTGACGCTTGAGCTAACTCACGAATAGCTCGTGCTTTGGACTCAGAGCAACCCGCAGAACGTAGCCGTGTTTTCTTGAGTTCAGCAATCTTCTCCGCTCTTAATGAGCCGCCGCATAGCTCTTCAACTCTTTTGATAATGGTAGCTGCAGCTTTGGTGGACAGTTGTTGAGAAAGGATGGAGGATGCAAGTGATGCAAAATTGCTTTCCCGGATGCGAGGCGCTTTTTCGGTAACGCCGATAGTGCAGAAACCTGATCGTTCTATAACAATTTCGAAACGTGGGTTAATTTTGATTATTTCTCGAGCCGCAGTCCTCGATTGGGCCAGCGAAATTACCACCCACGCAAAGTAGCAGGTAGAAAAAGCAGCAGGTGAAGCGTGGTCGCAAGATGGGCCTAGCCATTTTCAGTTTTGCAGTCTATTTTTAGCCGCTTACGGAGATTTACAGGTGCAAATATTCGATTTCCAGGGTGGAGGTGAAACTCTTACATGAGCAGCGATCCGAGCATTAATTCTCGAGTGGGCATTAAAGAGGTCGCCACCGAAGCAGGTGTATCTATTGCGACCGTCTCGCGGGCGCTCCGGGGTCTTCACCATGTAAATCCCGAGACGCGAAAAAAGATTCTTGATGCTGCAGAAAAGCTCAACTACCCAATTCCACAAACTTCAGCAAAGGCGATTTACGGAAGAACTAATTCTGTAGGAGTTGTCGCTCCATATATTTCACGGTGGTATTTCGCTCAGGTCATTAATGGTGCAGAACAAGCGCTCCGAGAAGCAGGTCTCGATCTTCTTCTATATAACTTCTCACAGATGAAAGGGCGTGAACGCCTCTTCCAACACCAACTTCTCAAAGGTCGAGTCGATGCGCTGATTGTGATCAGTCTGCCACCCACAGAAGAAGAGTTCGAATCCATGCTTGGACTTGGTATTCCCATTGCATTGGTAGGCATGCATCATGAGCAATGTTCTAGTGTTGCAATTGATGATGTTGCTGGCGCGCGCACCGCGACACAACATCTTGTCAATCTAGGTCATAAGAAAATTGGATTGCTCTCTGGACGTCCTGATGACCCATTTGGTTTCAGCGTTCCCCAAGATCGACGTAACGGATTTATGCAGGTTCTTGCGGAAAGTGGATTGGAATGGAAACCATCTCGCGAAGTTTATGGTGACTTCACAATGCATGGAGCAAGTCGAGCGATGGATGACTTATTGGCTCGCCCTGATCGCCCAACTGCGATTTTCGCGCAATCTGATGAAATGGCGCTTGGAGCCTTGCAGGCAATTAGACGTAATGGATTGAAAGTCCCCGACGATATTTCCATCATAGGATTTGATGGCCATGAAATGGCTGAGTTTTCCGACCTCACAACTATTGAGCAACCAGTTCCTTTAATGGGGGAGATGGCCGCTTGGTCAATAATGGAACGCCTAAAGTCACCAAAAAGTGAGTCCCACTCCCTGACGCTGCCCACAACGCTCGTTGTGCGAAACTCAACAAAGCGAGTTGATTAAGTAACGTCATGTCAGATTCTCAAAGTCTTTGGTGGCGAAATGCTGCGATCTACCAGGTCTATCCACGTTCTTTCCAAGATTCCAATGGTGACGGTGAAGGAGATCTCCAAGGAGTTATCTCGCGTTTGGACTACTTAAAAGAACTTGGAATTGATGCAATCTGGTTGTCACCTTTCTACACCTCACCAAATAGGGATGGCGGTTACGATGTTGCAAATCCCCGAGATGTAGATCCACGATTTGGCGCGATGCAAGATGCAGAAGAACTCATTCTTGCCGCTCATAATCATGGGCTGAAAATTATCGTAGATATTGTTCCAAATCATTTTTCTACTGATCACCCTTGGTTTAAAGTGGCGCTCTCAACTCCTCCTGGATCGCGTGAGCGAGCACGTTTTCATTTCTACGATGGTCGAGGAGTGAATGGTGAAATCCCTCCCAACAATTGGTGCTCAATTTTCGGTGGACCTGCGTGGAGCCGAATTCCCGAGAGTGACGGCATCAAGGGACAGTGGTATTTACATCTTTTTGATTCCACTCAAGCAGATTTAAATTGGGAGAACCCTGAAGTTCACCAGGACTTTGAAAAAACTCTTCGTTTTTGGCTAGATAAAGGGGTTGATGGATTCCGAATTGACGTTGCTCATGGTTTAGCAAAGGAAGAAATTCTCAAAGATCATCGTGATCCTGAAGGTTTAACTCGAGCTCTTCGACTTGATGTAGGAGACATGACACGAGCAGAGCGCGAATCCTTATTGGTGGATGTACCGTTTTTTGATCGAGAAGGTGTGCATGATATTTACCGCACCTGGAGAAGGATTTTTGACTCGTATCCAGGAGCTCGAATGAGCGTTGCCGAAGCTTGGGTGCACCCCAGCTCTCGAGCCTCCCGATATGTGAGAAGCGATGAGTTACACCAAATTTTCAATTTTGATTTTCTTCTGGCTGAGTGGTCCGTCGATTTCCTCAAGCAAGCTATTGATAAGACTATTCGAGAAGTATCGCAGGTTTCTGCACCGCCAACCTGGGTGCTCTGCAATCATGATTCTCCGAGACTTGTCTCCCGACTTGGTGGCGGCAAGATGGGAGAAACAAAAGCGCGCGCAATGGCGCTCATCACCCACGCTCTTCCTGGAAGTGTGTATGTCTTTCAAGGCGAGGAACTAGGACTTGAAGATGTAAATCTTCCTGATGAAGTTCGTCAAGATCCAGTTTTCTTTCGGACCCAGGGTGCCGATAAAGGTCGCGATGGGGCTCGAGTTCCAATTCCGTGGCATGCAACGGACATCAATTTTGGATTCTCTTCGGGGAATCCTTGGTTACCGATGCCGAAAAATTGGAGTGAAAAATCTGTTGCAGTTCAACAACTTCACAGTGAAAGTTTCCTAAATCTATATAAGAAAAGTCTTTCAATTCGTAGGAGTCATCCTGCACTCCAGCCGAATCAAGCCGATAATGTTTCTCAATCTCTAGAATGGAAAATATTCGGAGATGAGATCCTTGCATTTAGTCGAAATCCAGGCTTCTTGCTCCTGGCAAACTTCAGTGACACGTTGCAAGAACTTACCGTTGATGGCGAGATACTTCTTGCTTCTCAGCCTGGAGTCACTCATAAAGATGGCTCGATAACCCTTCCCGCGCATACGACCTGTTGGATTAACACTTCCCGTTAGTGGCATACTGCGCGTTATGGCCGATGTCGTCCGCGCAATGTCTTTGCCCGATCTTCGTAAACGTAAAAGCGTTAAGTGGCGACAATTTCCATCGGATGTCCTTCCCTTGCCTGTAGCAGAGATGGATTTTCCTATCGCTGAACCAATCAAGGCTGCTTTGCGAGACATGATTGATCGATCTGACACAGGTTACCTTGGTCCATTTCCAGAAATGTTCGAAGCCTTTGCCTCCTTCTCGCAATCTCGTTGGAATTGGCAAGTCGATGTTTCACAAATGCGTACCGCCACAGATGTCGGAGTAGGAACGGTAGAAGTGCTCCGTACCCTCATGAACCACGGCGATAGAGTGATGCTTAATTCACCGGTGTACGACAACATGTGGCGCTGGGTGGCAGAAGTGGGTGCAACTCTCGTCGATGTCCCATTAATTGAGGAGAGCTCAGGTTTAACTCTGAACTTATCGGCCATAGAAAGTGAATATAAAACGGGGATAAAGGTTCACATTCTCTGCCATCCACACAATCCCGTCGGAGCAATTTTCTCTCGAGAGTCACTTACTCGTCTTGCTGAGCTCGCACAACGTTATGGCGTTTACATTATTAGCGATGAAATTCACGGACCGCTTGTTTACCGACCGCAGGAATTTACTCCATTCCTTGCGGTGAGTGATGCTGCTCGAGAAGTGGGAATTACCATCACTAGCGCGAGTAAAGGTTTTAATCTTGCCGGACTTAAATGCGCAGTCATCATCACAAACTCAGCTGCGATTAAGGAGAAGATTAATTCCATGCCAATTTCCGTGGCATTTAGAGCATCCTTATTTGGCGCTGCGGCAGCAACAGCAGCATTTAAGGATGGAGCATCTTGGCTTGAAGGAATACTTACTGCTCTCAATGAAAATCGCCAACTCATTAGAAATATTATCGACACTCAAATCCCGGCGATCAAATATCGAGTTCCTGATTTTGGTTATTTGGCATGGCTTGATCTCAGTGCTCTCAATCTCGGAGATGACCCCAGCAAAGTCATTTTGGAGCGCGGTAAAGTCGCCCTCAATGGCGGGCATATATACGGTCCGAAACATTCACAATTTGTCCGATTTAATTTTGGAACCAGTCCAGAAATTATCACGGAAGCTTTCGATCGAATACTCGCGAGTTTATAGAGAATAGAGCCGCAGCAAATGGCAAGTAAATATGATGCGGTGATAGTAGGCAGTGGTCACAATGGATTAGTTGCGGCATGTTATTTGGCTTTGGCGGGTAAGAAAGTTTTAGTGCTTGAGAAAAACTCGAGCCTTGGAGGCGCAACCACAAGTGTCCAACCTTTCGAAGGTGTTGCGGCGCGCCTCTCACGCTATTCGTACTTGGTAGCGCTTCTTCCAGATCAAATTATTAAAGATCTCTCGCTGAATTTTCGTACTCTTAGTCGGACTGTTTCTTCTTATACACCTTATTTTGATGACGATGGTGATAAAGGTTTACTCATCAATCGAACTTTTGATCAAGAGTCGCGTGAATCTATGGAACTTTTAACAGGTGGTTCTGAAGAGTCCATTGCTTGGAGTAATTTCTATAATTCAGTACTGGAGTTTGCAGGCGCTCTCGCTCCAACCATGCTTCAACCCTTACCAACTGAGTCTGAGATCCGAGAGTTGATTGATCCGCTCACCTGGGTGGAACTCGTAGAAAATACTCTTGGCCAGACCTTGCACGACAACTTCTTCGATGACTTGGTCAAGGGTGTAGTGCTCACGGATGGATTAATTGGGACTTTTACGAGCGCAAATGATCATGCGGCAAATATCTGCTTTCTATATCACCTTATCGGCAATGGAACGGGAGAGTGGAAAGTTCCCGAGGGTGGTATGGGAGCTCTTGCCGACGAGCTTCATAGGCGCTGCCAAGAATTAGGCGTTGAAATTAAGTGTGATGTAGAAGTTGTGAAAGTTTTAGAAGATGACACGGGAGTTACTATTTCAGCAGAGAACTCCACATCTGGTGAAACACTGGAGTTTTCCTCAGAGGTACTTCTCGCAAACTGTTCTCCGCAGATTCTTGAGAAAATTTCGGGAATCAAAGCTCCGCCATTCAGAGATGGTTCTCAGCTGAAAATAAATATGGTTCTCGAAGCGCTTCCACAGTTAAAGAGTGGAGTGGACCCAAGAAAAGCCTTTGCCGGAACTTTCCATATCAATGAAAGCTATTTTCAACTAGAGCGCGCCTATGAGGAAGCTGCTGCTGGAAAAATCCCAACCGAAATTCCGTCGGAGATGTACTGTCATACTTTGACTGATCCTTCGATCTTGTCATCTGAACTGAGAGAGAAGGGCTTTCACACCTTAACCCTTTTCGCGCTTCATACTCCAGCATCACTCTTTGATCGCGACCACGATGCAGTCAAAGCAGAAGTTACGAAGAGGACGCTAGCGGGTCTCAACGATTATCTGGTGAAGCCGATATCTGAGTATCTGGCATTAGATGTTCATGGCAAGCCTTGCATTGAAGTAAAAACACCACAAGAACTTGAATGGGCACTTGGATTACCTCGCGGAAATATCTTTCATGGCGATCTTCAATTCCCATGGAAGTCGGATGAAGATTCCAGGAAATGGGGAGTGGAAACTTCTTCTGCTCGAATTTTCATCGCTGGTGCCGGCGCATTTCGTGGTGGTGGAGTAAGTGGTATCGCTGGTCACAATGCAGCAATGGCTGCGCTAGAAACTTTGCGGTGATTCCACTATTATTTAGATGTGTTCAAAGCTATTCGTCGTATCACCGCGCTCGTTACTCTTTTAGTCGTAGCGCTTAAAGGTGTACTTACCTTCTTATCGTGGGTTGATAAGCAAGATGAAGTTGAATCTGTGTGGGCTGACGACGAAGAGTTAGAAGAAGCCTTTTAATGACCTACAGCTATATCCCAGGCACCTGCAATCTCGGTAAATCCGAAATACAACGTCGCCAGTTCGTGGCTCTTCTTGGCCTTTTGCTCACTGCCTCAATTCTCTTTGGATTGATCGGCGCCGACGCACCGACATCTGCGCGGTGGGCACTCTTTATCCCTCTAATGGTTTTCTCAGTCGGTTTTATTCAATCACGAAAAAAGTTCTGCCTCGCTTATGGACTTATGGGTACTTTCAATCTAGGCAAGCTTGGCGATATTTCCCGAGTTCAAAGTCCAGAAGATAGAAAAGCAGATCGCAAGACTGCGCTGTTAATTTTGGCACAGTCAGCTTTATTAGCCTTAACTTTGACCGTGCTACTCGTACTTCTTCCTGTTTAAATAAATTAAGATTTCGTTTTTTGGCTCTCGAATATCTTAGCAATCAAGTAAACCAGCAAACCGATAAGAATTCCCCAAATCAGATCAATAAGAAGTACAGATATCGCCGTTGAGATATAAGTTATTCTCTCTGCGAAAGTTGTAGTAAGTGCCTCTCGTATAGATTGTGGACTTGCAATCCTTAGAGAAGTGCCGAGCAGGACGCCTGCTAAAACCGATGTCGGGATGTAAGAAACGATAGGTGCGAAGAACAAGACTACGAGAAGTAGGAAAATAGAATGGAATATTGCAGCAAGACGTGATTGGGCACCTGAATTGACGTTCACTCCAGTTCGAGCAATCGCTCCTGTCGCAGGTAAACCGCCTACGCAAGCAGAGGCGATGGTTCCCAAACCTTGTCCTACAAGCTCACGATTCGGCTTATGTTTCTCAATCTCGGGGCCGTTTACTTTATGCGCCATCCCGTCTGCTACACGCGCAGATAAAAGCGATTCAATAGCACCAAGTAAAGCGACTACAAATGCTGCGTAGAACAACTCAATATAGGGAATGTCTAGTCTTGAAAAATTTGTTGACAGGGAAATTGACCTAGGAAGCCCCTCAATTCTTTGGATATCAAGTTGAGCAATTATCGAAAAAAGAGTCATTACAAATACCGCAACTATGCTTCCTGGAATTCTGAATGGAATTTTGAGGAGATTCTGTACCTTTATCCATTTTCGTTTGATTACTAGAGTTGATAAAGCAAGGAAAATTGCGGTCCAATGGAATTCGGAATCAAGGGCGGAAGAGAAAGTTTTGAGCGCGACATCTAATGTGTGGGTTCCTTGGCCTTTCGGTATCTCAAGAATAAGTGGCATTTGTTGTAGAGCGATGATTAAGGCAATACCTAAAGTAAAACCCTCCATGACAGCAAAGGGAATACGATCAATAAATCTTCCCAATCTAAGAGTTGCCATAAGCAAAATCAGAATTCCTGCGATGGCGCCAATGATTGTTAGAGAAGCGACTCCGTATTTTGAAACGATTGGGACCAGCACAACTGTCATGGCTCCCGTCGGACCACTAACTTGATAATTTGAACCACCAAATAAGGCAGCTACAAATCCTGCGATCACTGCAGTTGTTAAGCCTGTGCTTGCTGGGGCTCCAGTTGTGATAGCAAAGCCCAGCGCCAAGGGGAGCGCTACGACACCCACCGTTATTCCAGCTAAGAGATCTTCTCTCCAGTTACGGAATAGACCTTTCCACTCATTCAGGTAGTACATGGTGAATAAAGGCTAGACCTTTTCTTGAGAGATTCGGGCCAAAAAGCCATTGTGACTTGGAATATCTCGGAGTATTTTGATTTGGTCAATTTCTTCTGAAGTGCAGAACGGAAGAGAGAGCTAGAGGCAGAGTATGAAAATAGTTATCCATAATCATGGAGCGGCGCTTGCGGCAGATTTTGAAGAAATTGCCTTCGAAAGGCTCGAGCGTTTGGAGAGATTCCACATCCCTATCGATCGAATTTATATTGATGTTCGCCATGAAACCAATCCACATTTCGGCAAGAATTCCCATCGCGTAGTTCTTACCTCACATGGCGTCGGTCCTCTACTGCGTGGCGAGGGTTCTGGATTTAATGACCTGGCCGCATTTGATGAAGCGGCTGAAGCTATTGAACTGCAGCTAAGAAAGCGTCACGAACGAACCAAAGATATTGACCGAACAACTCTGAGAAAATTACGTACTAAAGCTATTTAATCTAGGCCGTTGCTTTAGGTGCATCTTTGAGAAATTCAAGGGCGCTTAGATACTCTTCATAATATGCGGTATTCCATGTCCCCAATTCGGGGTTGAAGTAATTTCCTTCGATTGCAGTACTTCCGTTAAGGAAGTTGATTGCCGACTGGGTTTCCTCAATGAAACCATCGAGTTGTTCGCGTTTATCTTTAATAACACAACTTGGAAACTTCTCCATCTCCTTATAGATCGTGAGATCGTGGCCCAAGACTCCGATAACGGTGCCTGCCATAGCTTCAATTATTGGGATTCGTTGATCTGATGTAGCGGGAAGCGCGAGAAATTCATCGACGAGAGAGCGATATTTCTGCCACTCTGACTTTCCAGATGCTTCTTCACTTTCGACAAACTTTCGTAACGTGGAGCATTCAAGAAGCGCAGGAGATGGCTTTCCAAGTGGACCGTATTGCGCAGTACTCCAAATTGCTCCCACAGCCATAGCAAGAAGGACAGGAACAAAGATCCAGAAAATGGGTCGAGTACTTTTCACCGCCGTAGACTAACCGAGGGAGCCAGATTTAGAGGACCAGAGCTCGAGGACCAGAAATACAGGAATGGAGTCAAGAGGTGATTGAACCTTTACCATCCGCGCTAGCTCGCGTTAGCGCCATGTTGAACTCACCTCTCACAATACGTCGCATCGTGTTCTCTGGACGTCAGCGCGCGAAACAACCGAATTTTCAACGTGTTGATATTCGTCCTGTCGAGCTAAGGGGGCAAGTACATCTTCAGGTGGTAAGCCATGATGGCAAGCAGGACTTCACAAAGAATTATCTTCCGCAAGATTTCCCACTACTCGAGCTCATGAATCAAGGTTTTGGGAACTTGATCGTGGAAAGCTCCGAAGAAGAATTGACATTACGTGTTACGAAATCGGGAGATGCCCAAGTAAACATCAAGTCTCTGGCAAATAAAGCTGAGAGTATTGATTTGAGTCATGACCGTAAAAAAACTAGGTATCTATCTGAAGAAGAACCAATATTTAGAGAACTGGGGATCTCTGACCACACTGGAAAACTTAAGGCCAGTCGCACTGACAAGTTCGTTCAAGTAAATGAATTTCTGAAAATTATTGATCACGCTCTTACTGAATTAGAGCGCACCAAGAGAGTTGACCCAACCGCTCCGCTGAATCTAGTCGATCTTGGTTGTGGCCACGCTTATTTAACTTTTGCAGCTCATCAATATTTGCTTAATAAGGGAATCTCAGTCTCGACGGTCGGGGTGGATTCAAGAATAGATAGTCGAGATCGTAATCAGGAGATAGCGCGTCAATCTAAACTTTCAGATGAAATAAACTTTGTCGCAGATAAAATTACTACATATCCAATACATTCCACCGACATCACAGTTGCACTTCATGCTTGTGATACTGCAACCGATGATGCGATTGCTTGGGCCATTGCGAGTAAGTCCCAAGTAATTTTGGTTGCACCATGTTGTCACCATGATATTCAAAAGCAGATAAAGAAATCTCCGAAACCTTGGAATATTGCAACGAAGCACGGAATTTTGAAAGAGAGAGTGGGAGATATCCTTACTGACGCCATCCGTGCCCAAGTTCTTCGCATTCTTGGATATCGCACTGATGTGATTGAATTTGTTGCCGGCGATCACACGCCGAGAAACTTGATGATTCGTGCCATTTACTCTGGGGCAAGCCCTCAAAAGCAAGACTTTGAGGAGTTAGATGCGCTAATTGAACAATGGGAAATTGAATCAGCCCTCGTCTCGCGTCTCAGTGCAGCAATTACTGCGCAGCGTAATTCAGCTCTCAGTTAGGCTTACCCCATGACATCGAGCCCACAATCTGGTGGAAAAGTTCTCGCTGCACTTCCTGTTGGCGAGAAAGTCGGAATTGCATTCTCTGGTGGTCTCGACACATCCGTCGCAGTGGCATGGATGCGGGAAAAAGGCGCCTTGCCTTATACATATACCGCAGATCTTGGGCAGTACGACGAGGGAAATATCGAAGGAATCCCATCGCGTGCCAAAGAATATGGCGCGCAGATTGCACGATTAGTTGATTGTAAAAACTCTCTCGTCGAAGAGGGCCTTGCCGCGATTGCATGTGGAGCTTTTCATATTCGAACTGGCGGACGCGCATACTTCAACACGACACCACTCGGACGCGCAGTCACAGGAACTTTATTGGTGCGAGCAATGCTCTCAGATGGTGTCTCTATTTGGGGAGATGGCTCTACCTATAAAGGCAATGACATTGAACGTTTTTACCGTTACGGACTCCTTGCAAATCCAGCGCTACGAATCTATAAACCATGGCTTGATCAAGATTTCGTCCGCGAACTTGGCGGCAGAAAAGAGATGTCGGAGTGGTTAGCCGCAAGAAAGTTGCCTTACAGGGATAGCGTTGAGAAAGCCTATTCCACTGATGCAAACATCTTAGGCGCAACCCATGAAGCAAAGAAACTTGAGGAACTTAGCTCTTCAATTGAATTAGTTGATCCGATTATGGGAGTGAAATTCTGGGATAGTTCAATTTCAATTCCGAGTGAAGATGTAAGAGTTACCTTCAAACAGGGCCGCCCGGTCGCGATCAATGGAAAAGATTTTGTTAACTCAGTTGCACTCATGAAAGAAGCCAATTTAATCGGAGGTCGCCATGGCCTCGGAATGTCTGACCAAATTGAGAATCGGATCATTGAAGCAAAGAGCCGTGGAATCTATGAAGCTCCAGGAATGGCGCTGCTATTTATTGCTTATGAACGTTTGCTCAGCGCGATACATAATGAGGACACGATTGCGAACTATCATGCTGAAGGTCGCCGCCTTGGAAGACTTCTCTATGAAGGTCGCTGGTTAGATCCTCAATCACTGATGCTTCGAGAATCTCTTACGCGCTGGGTTGCATCGGCAATCACCGGTGAAGTAACGCTTCGACTACGTCGCGGTGATGACTACTCGATCATTGATACCCGCGGCGAAGGTTTCAGCTACCACCCCGAGAAATTATCTATGGAGAGAACTGAATCTGCCGCTTTCGGTCCGACAGATCGCATCGGTCAACTCACAATGCGCAATCTTGATATCGCAGATACTCGTTCCAAGTTAGAGATGTATCGCTCTCAAGGACAGATTGGTGAAGGAAATTTCGATCTCGTTGAATTAGAAAATCCGGTCAAAATAACAGATAAGCAAAGATCAGATAAACAAATACCAGAAAAGAAGGAGTAGATATGGCCAGCACTCCAATCTCCACAATTCTTGATTTATTCTTGGAGGAGGGAATTAAGCTTTCTCCTATAGGTGCAACGATGCTTGGTATACCCGGAATGGATGATCAACTCGACGATCTTTCAATGCAGGGTAATGACAAACGTGCTGAATTGACTCGAAAGACATTGGCCGCCATCAAGGCTGAGACTCCAGTAAATGAATTTGATCGCATCGCACGTGATGTTGCGGTAGAACGCCTTACATCCGAATTGAATCTTAATGACACATTTGAAGCACGTATTCTTTTTAATCTCATTTCTTCCCCAGTGACAAGCATCAGACAAGTCTTTGAAATGATGAAGAAAGATCAAGGAGACACAATTGCTAATGTCACAAAGCGACTTGATGCAATTGAAGCAGCTTTTGAAGGCTGGAAGTCGACCCTTACTTTTGTGGCAGAAAAAGGAAAAGTAAATTCACGTCGCCAAGTACTCGCAACTGCGGGTCAGCTCGAAACTTTCTCAAAGGGCGCCTTTTCTGCAGTAGCAAAGAAATTTAATTCTGCAGGCGATAATCAAGAGCTTATGGCTGCTGCAAAAAAGGCAGAAGCTGCCTGTGCCTCTCTTGCAACATGGATGCGCGATTCCTACGCTCCGAAATGCCTTGTTGCAGATGGAGTTGGAGAAGAGCGATACAAGATGTGGGCGCGTCACTTCACAGGAGCTGATCTGGATTTGCGCGATACCTATGAGTGGGGAATTAAGCAGCTTGAGATGATCAATGAGCGGATGTGGAGCGCCGCAAAGAAGCTGTATCCCGATGCCACCACACTGCGCGAAGTAGCTGATCGACTTGATTCTGACCCTCGCTACACAGTTGAGGGAGAAGAAACGCTTCTCAGAAAACTTCGTGAATTTATCGAAGCAGCTGTTCAGCGACTTGATGGTAAAGAGTTCGATATAGATCCAAGAATTAGAAATTGTGAAGCTCGACTTGCTCCGGAAGGAAGCGCTTCAGCGGCTTATTACATGGGCCCAAGCGAGGATTTGTCGCGACCAGGAACGACGTGGTTTCCAACGATGGGAAGAAAGACATTTGGTTGGTGGAATATTGTCTCTACCTGGTATCACGAAGCAGTCCCAGGTCATCATCTTCAGGTTGCAACCACAAAAGTAAATACGGAGAGACTTAATCGTTTCCAACGCAATCGCGTCTGGGTATCGGGTTATGGTGAAGGCTGGGCTCTCTATGCAGAGCGTTTGATGGATGAACTCGGCGCATTCGAAGATCCAGGTTATGAAATGGGATATTTGTCAGCACAAGGATTGCGCGCCGCACGCATCGTTGTTGATATAGGTATGCACTGTGGTTATAAAGATTTCAATGGTGACGTATGGAATGCAGAATCAGCATTCAAACTCCTTCATGAGCGAGCGCTACTTGATGAGATTTCAGCGCGAAGTGAAGTTGATCGTTATTTGGGTTGGCCCGGACAAGCAATCTCCTACAAAGTCGGGGAACGCTTCTGGATGGAAGCTCGTGAAGATGCCAAAAAGCGGCTAGGTTCAAAATTTGATCTGAAGAAATTCCACTCCTTTGCTCTCAATTTGGGCCCTATGGGTCTTGATCCCTTCAAGCGCGAGATGGCGCTTTGGGATGGAAATTAGATAAACTCGCCCTGTTGTTTCCGGGGTCGGTGTAATTCCGAACCGGCAGTCACAGTCTGCGACCCGTTTGCATCCAGCTAACGGTGGACTTGGTGAAATTCCAAGACCGACGGTTAAAGTCCGGATGAGAGGGAACACGCTCGCTAGATCTATCTGGCTTCTTGCTGGCGTTTGCCTGCATACGTTGATTTCTGACGTAGCCACGTAGTTCTGCGTCTCCTTCTTTTCGCCCCGGAGTTACTCGAACCGGAAGGCGACATGATGACTGCAGACTCATCTCGTACGTTGGTATTGCAACGTGCAATGCTGCGCGCCAACAAACTTTCCGAAGCAGGTTTGGGCTTGACCGCGCCAAATCCAATAGTGGGCGCAGTAATTCTTGATGCCAACGGCCAAGAAATTGCGTCAGGTTTTCATTCTGGCGGCGATCACGCCGAAGTTGTTGCAATAAAAGATGCAAAGTTACGAGGCTGCACAGATTTTTCACAGTGCACATTGGTGGTAACTCTTGAACCTTGCAATCACCAAGGCAAAACCGGACCTTGTTCCGAGGCCATTATTCATGCCGGTTTTAAGAACGTTGCATTTGCCGTCAGTGATCCCAATCCCGTTGCACAAGGTGGCGCCGCTACATTAAGTAGCGCAGGGATAGATGTAGCTGAAGGAATTGAAGAAGAAGTAGTTGCATTCACTAATCGGGCATGGCTAAAGAAGATCAAGCGTGGAAGACCGTGGATCATCACAAAGATTGCTGCGACGCTTGATGGAATGATTGCGGCATCTGATGGGACCTCACAGTGGATCACTTCAGACAATGCACGCCGCGATGTTGCGGTATTGAGAAATCAATCGGATGCGATTGTCACAACAACAGCGACAGTACTCGCGGATAACCCCGATTTAACACCGCGATTTGAGAATGGAAATAATCCTTCGGGGCGAGTAAAGAATCCAGTTCGCGTTGTGATGGGAGAGCGCGCCGTACCTGCAGAGTTTGCGGTCCATAACGATAAGGCTGAAACTCGATTTATTAATGCCCACGATTTCACATCACTTCTAGATATGGCTCAGCACTCAGGATGGAACCAGATCATGATTGAGGCTGGATCCACCTTCAATAGCGCGCTCATTCGTACAGGGCTCGTTGATGAAATCGTTCTGTATCAAGCGCCATCCCTACTTGGAGCTGGTAAAAACTTTGTCTCTAATTTAGGAGTCGACACCCTCAATAATCGAATCTCATTTAACTACGGAGAGATAGTCAAAGTTGGAAGCGATCTTCGAATTCAACTATTGAAAGAAATCTCACAAGACCTCAATTTGGAAGGAGCGCGATAGATGTTTACCGGGCTCGTACAAGATATTGCCACCATTCGCGCAATTGAGAAGCACAATGAATCCTCCGTGCTAACTTTCGAAACTAACCTCGCACATGAGCTTTCTATCGGCGATTCCATCTCCATTAATGGCGTCTGCTTGACGGCCATTTCAATTAATGGCAAAGAAGTGAAAGTTGATGTGATGATTCAGACGCTCAAACTCAGCAATTTGGGTCAACTATCTGTGGGCGACAAAGTAAATGCAGAGTTAGCAACTCGTGCCGATGCGCGCCTAGGAGGACACATTGTCCAAGGCCATGTAGATGGCATTGCGAAAGTGGTAACAAATGAGATGGGCGAGAAGTGGCAGAAATTTGTCGTGGAGATTCCAGCGCACCTAAAAAAGTATGTAGTAAATCAGGGATCAATCTGCATTGATGGGGTTTCACTCACGGTTGGTTCAATTGATGATGCAACAAGGGCTGTCACTCTCTGGCTTATTCCTGAGACTCTTGAGAAGACCACACTGGGATATAAAGCTGTTGGAGAGAGCGTTAACATCGAAGTGGATGTCCTTGCGAAATATGTAGAACGTTTACTCTCACAGCGAGCTGATGATGGAAAGCTCTCGGGTGGCGACCATGAGTAGCTCTGATATGAAACGCGCACTCGAAGTCTTTAAGAACGGCGGCTTTGTCATCGTTACTGATGATGAGAAGCGAGAGAATGAGGGCGATCTCTTCCTCCTAGCAAGCGCTGCAACCACGGAAAAACTTGCATTTATGATCCGCTATACCTCTGGAGTGGTCTGCGTTGCGATGACAGAATCTCGCTCCCGAGAACTTCATTTGCCGTTGATGGTAAAGAACAACCAAGATACAAAGCGCACTGCATTTACTGTCACCGTCGACGCAAAAGCTGGCATCACCACAGGAATTAGCGCTGAAGAGCGCGCAAACACGATTCGCACACTGGCAGATCTCAGCGCCACGGCAGAGGACTTTGTCCGCCCGGGACATATATTTCCTTTGGTTGCTCATGAGAAAGGACTTATAGGGCGCCAAGGACATACCGAAGCGGTTGTTGAAATGTGTCGCATGGTTGGAGATGTTGAAGTTGGTGTGATCTGTGAGCTTGTGAATGAAGATGGCTCCATGATGCGTGGCGATGCACTTCATGAATTCTCACGAGAGCATGAAATTCCCGTCGTAACAATTGCATCACTTCTTGAGAATTTACGAAAAGATGTAGCTGCAACAGGCGCTGCAAAGGCCTTATCTGAAAAGACCTTACATTGGGCAAGCCTTCCGCGACAGAGCGCATCGCCATCTCACCAGCAGAATTGGCAGATTGCAACAATGAGCGGACGTAGCGGCGTAGATCATGCGCTCCTTAAATATGGCTCTCTCGAGAAAAATCAGAAAGTTCTGTTGCGAATACATTCTGAGTGTCTTACTGGCGATGTTCTCGGATCCTTACGCTGTGATTGTGGTTCCCAATTAAAGCGCGCGATGGAAAAAATTGAAGCGCATGGCTCAGGTCTTGTGATCTATCTCCGTGATCAAGAAGGTAGGGGAATAGGACTTTCAGAGAAGATCAGAGCATATGAACTTCAAGACCAAGGACTCGACACTGTTGAAGCCAATCTCGCTCTTGGCCACGACATCGATGAGCGCGATTTCGCCGACACCGTTGAAATTCTGAACGATCTTAGAATTAGAGATGTCACATTACTGACAAATAATCCCGTGAAGTTGCAGACTCTTATCGAAGCTGGCATTACCGCCACTTCTGAAGACCTGCATGGTGAAGTAAATAAATTCAACGAAAAGTACATTGAGACAAAGCGCGAAAGGCTAGGGCACAAGTAATGTCAGGAGCAGTTCCAAAAATCGAAGTGAGCGATATGAGTAAATACAGCGTCGCAATAATCTCTGCTAGCTGGCATAAAGATATTTGCGTTGCGCTTATTGCTGGAGCAGAGCGCGCTCTCCGTGAAGCTAAGGTTAAAGTCGAGCCCGTCATTTATGTCCCCGGATCCTTTGAATTACCACTGGCTGCGCAATTTGCTCTTGACGGTGGCGCTGATGCTGCCGTTGTACTGGGAGTGGTTGTACGCGGCGAGACGCCACATTTTGATTACGTCTGCCAGGGCGTCACCGATGGAGTGATGCAAGTATCGCTCTCGCGCAGTAAGCCAGTTGGTTTTGGTGTGCTGACTGTAGAAAATACCGAACAAGCAATTGCTCGCAGCGGAGTTGCTGGGAGTAAGGAAGATAAAGGCTTTGATGCAACGATCGCTGCGCTGGAATTATTACGAGTTAAGCACTCGGTGATAGGTTAGCAACGTGAGAAAGCCAGCTGGAGAACTTTTTCGAGAGGCACTTGCCGCAGAATCTCCACTCCAAATTGTTGGCGCCATCAACGCAAATCACGCTTTACTCGCAGAACGCGCAGGTTATCGAGCGATTTACTTATCGGGCGGAGGAGTGGCTGCAGGTTCACTGGGGCTTCCCGATTTAGGAATCTCTACTTTAGAAGATGTACTCGTCGATGTGCGACGTATCGTGAATGTCTGCAAACTCCCGCTCCTGGTTGATATCGATACTGGGTTTGGGCCATCCGCTTTTAATATTGCACGCACGATTACATCACTCATTGCCGCAGGCGCAGCAGCAGCTCATATTGAAGATCAAGTTGGCGCAAAACGCTGCGGCCACCGCCCCAATAAAGAGCTAGTTTCTAAGGCAGAGATGGTTGATCGAGTACGTGCTGCGGTCGATGCTCGAGGCGATAATCCTTTCGTCATCATGGCGCGTACTGACGCAATCGCTGTGGAGGGTATGGATGCTGCTATTGATCGCGCCCGCGCGTATGTCGAAGCGGGTGCAGATGCGATTTTTCCCGAGGCGATTCGCGACCTTGATAGCTATAAAAAATTCACCGATGCGCTTTCAGTTCCGGTCTTGGCAAATATCACCGAATTTGGCTTGACTCCATTGTTTAATATCACTGAACTCAAGAGCGCTGGAGTAAATATGGCCCTCTACCCACTTTCCGCATTTCGTGCCATGAACAAGGCGGCTGAGAATGTTTACGAAGTGATTCGCCGTGAAGGCACACAGAAATCTGTTCTTGATTCCATGCAAACCAGAGAAGAGCTATACGAAAGAATCAACTATTACGAATACGAAAAGTCACTCGATAAATTCTCACAAGAGTAACGGTATCTATGAGTGAGTTTAAGGCGAAAAAATCTGTTGCCTTGTCTGGCATTGTGGCCGGAAGTACGTCTCTTTCAACTGTTGGACATAGTGGAAATGATCTCCACTATCGAGGCTATGACATCAAAGATCTAGCAGAGAATTGTGAATTTGAAGAGGTTGCCTATCTCATTCTCTATGGCGAACTTCCAAATGCTGATGAACTCGCACGCTACAAGGGCGAACTCGCTGAACTTCGCGAACTTCCTAACCAAGTAAAAGCGATTCTTGAACTTATCCCGCGGAGCGCTCATCCCATGGATGTACTTCGAACAGCAGTATCAGCTCTCGGCAGCTTTCACACTGAAGATGCTTCTCATTCCATCGAGAGCGCTCGAGAAGTTGCTCATCGATTAATTGCATGTACGCCATCTGCTTTGCTTTATTGGTATCACTTCACACATTCAGGTAAGCGGATCTCTCTGTCGACTCCACATGGCTCGGTTGCAGGACATTTTCTGGCACTTCTACATCAAGAAGCGCCCCGAGAAAGTTGGATTAAAGCAATGCAGGCCTCACTCATTCTTTATGCGGAGCATGAATTCAATGCTTCGACCTTTACCGCTCGCGTGATCGCAGGGACTGGTTCTGATATGTATTCAGCGATAACTGGGGCGATTGGCGCCCTCCGCGGACCAAAACATGGCGGAGCTAATGAAGTCGCACTTGAGATTCAACAGCGCTACAACAGCGCAAGTGATGCAGAGCGTGATATCAAAGAGCGTTTAGCTCGCAAAGAAGTTGTGATCGGCTTTGGCCATCCCGTCTACACAGTCGCAGATCCCAGAAACCCCATTATTAAAAACATCGCTCAATCACTGGCTCGTGAAAATGGCTCCTTAAATCATTTCGACATCGCAGAACGGATTGAGAGCGTGATGTGGAGCGAAAAGAAGATGTTCGCAAATTTAGATTGGTATAGCGCAGTCGCATATCACGAGATGAAGATTCCAACGAGTTTTTTTACGCCGATCTTTATCTTCTCTCGAATCACGGGATGGGCGGGGCATGTAATCGAACAACGCCAGGACAATAAAATTATTCGACCAACAGCCCAATACACCGGGGTTGAAAATCGCGCCTTTGTTCCAATAAGTGAGAGAAAGTAATAGGGGAGAGACAATGTCATCGAACTTCACAAAATCAGATCTACCATTTGATCAAGAGATGGTTGACATCGTTGATTATGTGATGAATTACCAAGTGACATCGGAGTTGGCATACACAACAGCATGGAATTGCTTCTTAGACACAATCGGTTGTGGATTGGAATCACTCGAGTATCCGGCATGTACCAAACTCCTTGGTCCCATTGCTCCAGGACAGCGGGTTCCGAATGGAGTAAGAGTTCCGGGCCTTGATTACGAGCTTGATCCCGTTCAGGGTGCTTTCAACATTGGAACTGCGATTCGCTGGTTAGATTTTAATGACACCTGGCTCGCTGCAGAATGGGGACATCCATCCGATAACTTAGGTGGAATTCTTGCCACCGCTGATTGGATTTCGCGAAATAACCTTGCAGGATCATCTGCCGGCCATGGAACCAAACCGCTTGTTATGAGAGATGTCTTCACCGCGATGATCAAAGCTCATGAGATTCAAGGCTGTATCGCGCTCGAGAATTCATTTAACAAAGTTGGACTCGATCACGTAATTCTGGTCAAAGTTGCATCAACTGCTGTCGTCGCAGAGATGATGGGCTTATCTCGTGATCAGATTCTTAACGCAGTTTCCCTCGCGTGGGTCGATGGCCAATCGCTGCGTACTTATCGCCACTTTCCAAATGCAGGTTCCCGTAAATCATGGGCCGCTGGAGATGCCACCTCGCGCGCTGTACGTCTTGCGCTCATGGCGAAAGTAGGTGAGATGGGTTATCCATCTGCACTGAGCGCACCGACATGGGGTTTTTACGATGTTTCCTTTAAAGGAAAACGTTTCTCATTCCAGCGTCCTTATGGTTCTTATGTAATGGAGAACGTCCTCTTTAAAATCTCATTCCCAGCTGAATTTCACGCCCAGACCGCCGTGGAAGCTTCACTTCTTCTCTACAAACAGATGCATGAACGTGGCAAGACCTCGGATGACATCGCAACAATCTCCATTCGTACCCACGAAGCTTGTGTACGCATCATTGACAAGAAAGGTCCGCTCCGAAATCCGGCTGACCGCGATCACACCATTCAATATATGGTTGCAGTTCCACTGATCTTTGGACGCTTAACTGCGCGCGATTATGAAGATGATATTGCTGCAGATCCACGGATTGATGCGCTCCGAGAGAAGATTGTCTGTGTCGAAGATCCTCAGTACACCAAGGATTATCATGATCCTGAAAAACGTTCCATTGCAAATGCAGTAACCATCACCTTCACAGATGGCTCATCACTTGATGAAATCGCAATCGAATTTCCTGTTGGCCACAAGCGCCGCCGCGACGAGGGGATACCGCTCTTAGTTCAGAAATACCGCACAAATCTGGCGCGCATTTTTGATGCTGCCCAACAAGAAAAGATTGCAGCGCTCACTTTGGATTATGAGAAATTCTCACAAACTCCAGTAAATGAAGTGATGGATCTCTTCGTCAAGCGCTTGCCTTAGCGGGCTAGCGATTTTGCGGGAAGCCGAGATTAATTCCACCATGGCTGGGATCTAGCCAGCGGCTAGTAACTACCTTGCCACGAGTAAAGAAGTGAACGCCTTCAGTTCCATGTGCATGAGTGTCGCCGAATAGCGAGTTTTTCCAGCCACCGAACGAGTAATACGCAGTCGGTACCGGGATTGGAACATTGATGCCGATCATCCCGACTTGAACTTCATTCTGGAAACGTCGCGCAGCGCCACCATCATTTGTGAAGATTGCAGTTCCATTGCCATATTGATGCTTATTGATCAGCGCTAAACCTTCGTCGTAACTTTGGACGCGAATCACCGAGAGAACTGGTCCGAAAATTTCATCGGTGTAAATGCTCATCTCGGGTGTGACGCGATCAAAGAGAGTTGGACCGAGCCAGAATCCTTCGGCTGCGCCATTTATCTTCGGGTTACGCCCATCAACAACGAGTGCAGCGCCCTCGCGAACTCCAGCATCAACATATGAGGCGACTTTGTCGCGATGAACAGCGGTAACAAGTGGTCCCATATCTGAACCTTGAGTTCCATCACCCGTCTTCAACGTGGCCATGCGATCAGAGATTTTTTTGATGAGCGCATCAGCAACTGGTTCGACAGCAACGAGAGCTGAGATTGCCATGCACCGTTCTCCAGCCGAACCAAAACCAGCATTTACAGCGGCATCTGCTGCTAAATCTAAATCAGCATCAGGGAGAACCAACATGTGATTCTTTGCGCCACCGAGCGCTTGAACGCGCTTTCCATTCTTTGTGCCAGTTTCGTAGATATATCGCGCAATCGGCGTTGAACCAACGAAGGAAATAGAGGCGATGCCTGGATGCTCAAGTAAGCGATCTACCGCGACTTTATCGCCATGAAGAACATTAAATACTCCATCAGGAAGCCCTGCTTCCTTCCAGAATTCAGCGATGAGATTGACGGGTGAGGGATCCTTTTCGCTCGGCTTAATAATGACGGCATTTCCCGCAGCAATGGCGATCGGGAAGAACCACATCGGCACCATCGCGGGGAAATTGAATGGAGAGATGATTGCGCTGACTCCAAGTGGTTGGCGAATGGAGTAAACGTCGATACTGGTTGATGCACCTTCTGAGTAAGAACCTTTGAGTAGGTGCGGAATACCGCAGGCAAATTCAACAACTTCAAGGCCACGTGTTACTTCACCGAGCGCATCGGATAAGACTTTGCCATGTTCAGCCGTAATGAGGCGCGCAACTTCTTCTTTGCGTGCATTGAGAATCTCGCGGAAGGCGAAGAGAACTTGAACTCGCTTTGCAAGGGATGCGTTGCGCCATTCTACTTGTGCGCGCGTGGCGATTTCGATTGCTTGGTCAACGACCGCAACGGAGGCAAAATCAACTTTTCCAGTAATTTTTCCGGTGGCAGGGTTATAAACATCACCGCTTCGTTCGGCGCTACCGGTCCAATATGCGCCATTAATGTGATGGGTAATGCGTTTTACATCGCTCATGGGATATCTCTCTATTTGCCTGTGCCGATGTAATGCTTATCGATAACAGAGAAAGCTTTATCAAGAATCGCAACGCCCTCATTAAATTCAGCTTCCGAGATATTGCATGGTGGAACGACATGCATTCGATTGAAGTTAGTAAATGGCATCAACCCTAATTTCTTACACTCGCCAACAAGCTCATTCATAGCTGGACTTGATCCCGCGTACGGGGCAAGGGGCTCACGGGTTGCGCGATCTTTAACAAGGTCAAGCGCCCAGAAGACTCCCAGGCCGCGAACTTCACCAATAACAGGATGTTTTTCAGCAAGCGCCCGCAGAGCTGGCCCAATAACTTTTTCACCGAGATGCGCCGCGTGTTCAACGATCTTCTCTTCCTTCATTACATCGATAGTCGCAACGGCGGCTGCGCACGCAAGTGGATGTCCTGAGTAGGTTAGGCCGCCGGGAAATACGCGATCATTGAATGTTTCAGCAATTTTCTGAGAAATCACAACGCCACCAAGCGGCACATAGCCCGAATTAACACCTTTTGCGAAGACGATCAGATCAGGGTGGGCGTTGGAGTGCTGATAAGCAAACCACTTTCCGGTGCGGCCGAAGCCTGACATCACTTCATCTGCAATCCAGAGAATTCCATATTTATCGCAAAGCGCGCGAACGCCTTCGAGATATCCCTTAGGCGGGATCAGAACTCCGGCAGTTCCAACAACAGATTCAATGAGAATTGCAGCGATGGTGTTGGGACCTTCAAAAGTTATGACGCTCTCGAGATGTTCGAGCGCGCGTTGGCATTCCTCTTCTTCATTCTTTGACCAGAACGAGCTGCGATATGTGTAGGGCCCAAAGAAGTGCACATGTCCATAAGCAAATTCATTGGGCCAACGTCGTGGATCACCAGTTGCTGAAATTGCCGAGGTGGTATTGCCATGATACGAGCGATAGAACGAGAGAATTTTGTGGCGATTGGTGTGGAGGCGCGCCATGCGAATCGCATTTTCTACGCCATCGGCGCCACCGTTGGTGAAGAAAACTTTCTGGTGATGTGGGCTAGCAAGTTCGACAATCCGCTTTGCAGCTTCACCGCGAGCTTCATTGGCAACTTGCGGAGCAATTGTTGTTAAGAGATCAGCTTGCTTTTTGATGGCATCAACAACTTTAGGATGTTGGAAGCCGATATTTGTGAAGACTAATTGGCAGGAGAAATCGAGATATTTCTTACCGTCAAAATCCCAGAAATAAGAACCTTTTCCCGTTGCGACAGGAAGCGGAGAGATCTGTGCTTGAGCCGACCAAGAGTGGAATACATGGGCTCGATCGAGGTCATAAACCTCTTTGCCGCGCGCAGGGTTGGGGATGAACTCTGACATAGCGCTATCTAATCAGCAGTATGCCAATGACTCAAGAATGTCAGTTGCAACAACAGACTTCTTGGCGCGTGCTGCGTGGGCGCCCGCCGCGGAATGAAGATGTACTGCGTCACGTACCACTTTTTGCGCATCACTGTAAGTGAGCGGTTTCCAACTTGCGAGAAATGCGCCTATCAATCCCGCCAAAATATCGCCGCTGCCGGCCGTCGCTAACTCCGAACCTCCGTTTAAGTCCACCAGTATTGAAGCAACGCGAACGCTTTGTTGTGGTGCAGCGATGAGGGTGCGATGACCTTTGAGAACACATATCACATGAAGTTCATCTGCAATTTTCTGTGCCAATTCTTTTCGCTGCGCATCAGTGGCGTAGCGAGAATTTTGATTGAGCGAAAGTGAAAAACCTAGCTCACGTAATTCACCCTCGTGGGGCGTCACAACGATGATTTGATCGGGATTGCGAGAATCCTTAGTTTTACGCGCTAACGAAAGTGCACCGCTATCAAGCACAACGGGAATATTTTCTGGAAGGGAGCGGAGAGTTGTAGCGCCTGGCCCCACGACTAGTGCATCGATTTTCTCATTTGTGATCGACTTGATGGGAACTACATCAGGAAATTGAGCGATCACCAGTTCCGTAGTAATTGATGTGCTATCCAAGAACTTCACATAACCTGCGCCGCCACGACGGGCGCCACCAACAGTCAGAAGTGCTGCCCCGGGATAGCGCTTTGATCCAGCAACAATGGCTACAACGCCGCGAGAGTATTTGTGGTCGCGCTTCTCACGAGGCTTACGTAGATTTCTTCCCTTTAAGTTTCTAGCCATCACGTAAGTCTAGAATCACTCCATGAGCGAGCGCGAGCACTTGTCTTACACAGAGTTCGGCAGCGCAGTTATTGATTTGGCGCACCAGATTCGAAACTCACAATTTCAACCCGAAATCGTCTTATCAATCGCACGTGGAGGCTTCTTCTTGGGCGCTGCACTCGGATATGCACTTGGAGTGAAGAACTCCTTCACCATGAGCGTTGAGTTTTATACCGGAATTGAGGAGCGGTTACCGATGCCCGTAGTTCTGCCGCCTGTTCCCAACAAAGTTGATCTCAAGGGGGCCACAGTATTAATCGCTGATGATGTCGCCGACTCGGGAGAAACTCTCCGGTTAGTACAGGAATTTTGGCGTGTAACAGTAAAAGAAGCGCGCACCGTAGTCTTATATGAGAAACCCCGAAGTGTTGTGAAGCCAGATTATGTCTGGCGTAAAACGGAGAAGTGGATTGAGTTCCCTTGGTCAGCGGGAATGCCGCTGTAGCTCTTGATGGGTGCACTGCAAGTTATTTTTATCTTGCGCACATGAATCGCAGATCAGATATTGGCGATGACAGAAATCGTTGGCGCAATTGAGGAATTGCTTGGTAGGAGAGCCACATGTATCGCATTGACCAATTACTTTTGTCTCATCGGAGAAGTCGATGGTCTTGCGTCCATCAAAGGTATAAAGCGATCCCTCCCATAAACCCTTATCACCATATTTTTCGCCATAACGCACAATACCGCCAGCAATTTGGTAAACCTCGTTGAACCCACGCTCTTTCATCACAGTCGTGAGGATCTCGCAACGGATTCCGCCCGTGCAATATGTGACGATGGTTTTATTCTTTAAATGGTCATACTTTCCACTATCGAGTTCTTCGATAAAGTCTTTAGTCGTTTTTACATCAGGCACTACTGCGTTTTTAAACTTTCCAATTTTCGCTTCGTAGGCGTTACGGCCATCAAAGAAAACTAAATCATCGCCCAATTTCTCAGCCAGGGCGTTAACTTCTTTTGGCTTGAGATGTTTTCCGCCTCCTACAATTCCATCTTCAGTAACTTTGAGATTATCTGGTACTCCAAAGGAGACTAGTTCTGGGCGAGTCTTAACGCTGAGACGAGGAAAGTCTTCGCCTGTTCCCTCAGACCACTTGAAGTCAATCTTCTTGAAGCCCGGATACTGTTTTGTGATCTTTACATATTTTTTGAGCGCATCGATATCTCCACCCAGAGTTCCATTGATGCCATGAGGTGAGATAAGGATTCTTCCCTTGAGATTGAGGGGTTCGCAGAGCGCAATCTGCCAGAGTTTGAGAGCCTCAGGATCGGCGACAGGAGCAAAACCATAAAAGAGAATGATCTTTGGAGTGCGCCCCTTACGTGCCATGTCTTGATTGTAATAAACCGCTTAGGGTGAGCCAAATGTGAGAGTAAGGAAAGTTGGACAGGTGAGAATATTCAGTGAGACGCGAGTCAGGTGCGACCTAGCCCTTCGCCCGCGATGGATAATGAATACATGAGTGATGTCAGGCGCGGAGCAAATCAAGTCTTGGCCTTCATAGTTCTCTTTACTCTTGTACTAGCTGCAGTCGCAGCTTTCCTAACTTCCTCGCGCGAGACAAAGGATTATGCACTCAATACTCCCGAGGGCGTCGTTCAGTCATTTCTCAACGATGTGATTGACGGCAAAAATGAAGATGCAGCGCGTTATTTCTCAGTGACATCGACTTGCGATGCAACTGATATTGATCGAAGCTGGATTCCAGATACTGTGCGCGTCAATCTCACCAACACCCAGATTGAAGGAGATCGTGCCTATATCGATGTTGCCGTCGATATGAATCAAGATCAACTCTTTGGTGACATGTATACAGAAAAACATAGTTTCCGACTGGCTAGAGAAGGTAGCAATTGGAAAATTTTAGGAATTCCATGGCCGCTCTACTCATGCGATGAGGTGAACAAGTGATTTTTGGACTCCTCGTACCGATACTCTTCCTTGTAATTCTGATCGTGGTTGCTCGAAAGTTGTTTGTCCGTGATGGCCATGGCGCTCCAAGTACTTTCTCGATTCGTCGTCTCTTTCAATATGCGCTCTTGTTTGGCTTATTGAGCGTTTCAGCTTCAGGAGTTGCTGGACTTATTGGAAGACTTTTTGATGCAGGACAAGTCATTGCCGAAAGTCGTACTGATTTAGCGCGCGACATTACGTTCTTACTTGTAGGCGCACCGCTTTATCTCCTCGTTGGACGTTGGACGAAACGGACTTTGGCTGATGATCCATCAGAGCGACATTCAGTTGCATGGAATGCCTATCTGAGCATCGTTTCGATAACAGCGCTTATCACTTCCATGTCATCGGCATATGGCATTCTCTTATGGGCGCTCGGCAATGAATCTTTTCAAGGACAGGAACTATCGCGACTACTCG
>JAPOJL010000029.1 GCA_029978425.1 Actinomycetota bacterium | reverse complement strand
GTGGAATCAATTTCAATCCTGCAGAGGTAGCAGAGTTTCCTTGAATGATTTGGAGATAAAGAGGAAGCATGATGATTGCACCGAACATTCCAGCGCCGATGATGAATCCGATGATGGAAGTGAGAGTGAAGGTGCGATTCTTAAAGAGCGCGAGAGGCAGAATTGGCTCGACAGCCTTTCCTTCCCACACTACAAAGAGCGCGGCAATCACTAATCCACCGATGATTGCCATGAGAGTACGGCTCTCAGTCCAACCATTTTCTGGTCCAAGTACGGAAAGTCCGATGAGTAATGAGGTAACGGCAGCAACAAGTAAGAACGCTCCGAGATAATCAATTTTATGTTCGCGCTTAACTTTAGGGATGTGCAGAACCATAGCTGTCACAGCCATAGCCAGTAATCCGAAAGGTAGATTGATGTAAAAGATCCAACGCCACCCTGTGATTCCAAGGATTGTGTCGTTATCTGAGAAGAAACCCCCGAGCAACGGACCAGCAACCGATGAAACGCCCCAGACAGCGCCGAAAAGCCCCTGGTATTTACCGCGATCGCGCGGCGAGACCAAATCTCCAACGATCACAAAGGTGAGTCCCATCAGGCCACCCGCACCTAAACCTTGAAGTGCACGAAATGCAATCAGTTGTTCCATGGAGTTCGAAGCGCCAGCTAGGAATGATCCAATTAAGAATATGATGATTGAAAATTGATAGACCGGACGTCGACCATATAAGTCAGAGATTTTTCCGTACAGCGGAGTAGATGCGGTCGATGTTAATAGATAGGCAGTGACTACCCATGAGTAATGATTAAGGCCATTGAAATCTTCAACAATGCTCTTTAATGCGGTCGAAACAATTGTTTGATCAAGTGCAGCAAGAAGCATTCCGGTCATGAGGCTGCTCATGATGATGAGAATCTCTCGATGCGTGAGCGGCTTAGAGTGATCAACTTTCTGGCGACCGAACATAGCTTCCTAACTTCAATGCTTTGCAGCGGAGATTTGGCTTGAAGGCTCAAGGTTACTACGATGCGGAGAGTGAAAAGCGTTATTGCAGAGAATCTCGTCAAGACTTATGACAAAGGAAAAGTCAGAGCGCTCAACGGATTAAGCCTCGATGTTGAAGAGGGAACAGTTCTAGGCGTACTTGGCCCTAATGGTGCAGGAAAAACAACAACGGTAAGAATTCTTGCGACTCTTCTCACACCCGACTCAGGACGTGCAACAGTTGCTGGCATTGATGTCATCAAAGATCCAGATCAAGTCCGTGAAGTTATTGGACTCTCCGGACAATACGCTGCAGTTGATGAAACGCTTACCGGTTGGGATAACTTGGTGATGTTCAGTCGTCTTTATCACCTCTCGCCATCACATTCGAAAAAGCGAGCCGAAGAACTACTCGAGCAATTTTCTCTAACAGATGCAGCAAAACGCCCCATACGTACTTATTCCGGAGGTATGCGTCGCCGTCTTGATCTCGCAGCATCACTCATTGTTAAGCCAAAAATTCTATTTCTTGATGAACCAACCACGGGCCTTGATCCGCGCGGTCGCCAAGAGATGTGGGGAGTCATTGAAGGTTTAGTGAAGGATGGAACAACGCTTCTCCTGACTACCCAGTATCTAGAAGAAGCAGATCAACTTGCTGATGAGATTGCAGTTATTGATAACGGTACGGTCATTGCGCGCGGCACTTCAGATGAGCTGAAGCGCCAAGTTGGCGGGGAGCGCCTTGAGATTGTTGCGGAAACTCAAGATCTCAAAAAAGTCGCCGCAATCGTTGAAAAGATTAGTGGTGGAAAAGTTCTCGTCGAAGAGAGCGCACGCCGAGTCTCTGCCCCGGTAAGTACCGGTTCGAAAGCGCTGATTGATGCCGCTCGCGCACTTGATGATGAAAGTATTCACCCGCTAGATATCGGATTGAAGCGCCCCTCTCTGGATGATGTATTCATCTCACTTACTGGTCACGCGGCAGAAGAGAAGAAGGAAGAAGAAGTTGTAGATCCACGCGCACGGAAGAGGAAGAAGAAATGAAGTACGCAGTATCGGATTCTCTTGTCATCACCAAGCGCCAATTACTTCAACTCATTCGCGTCCCAGAAGTACTTATCTTCTCGACTATTCAACCAGTGATGTTCGTGCTGCTCTTTAGGTATGTCTTTGGTGGATCCATCTCAACTGGAATCCCGGGCGTTGATTATGTTCAGCTTTTGATGCCTGGAATCTTTGTACAGACTGTTGCATTCACCCTGGCTGGAACTGCTGTTGGTCTTGCTGAAGATATGCAGAAAGGCTTGATTGATCGCTTCCGCTCTCTCCCTATTTCGCGTGCCGCTGTTGTCTTTGGTCGCACATTGGGCGATGGCGCACTCAATATCGTTGTTCTCTCGGTAATGGGCTTGGCTGGATTCCTTGTTGGCTGGAGACCTTCATCAGGACTTTTCAATGTTGTCCTGGGCTTTGCTTTCCTCCTTCTCTTTGGCTTTTCTATGGCATGGGTAGGTGTCCTTATCGGACTCTCAGTGAAATCTGCCCGCGTGGCCAACGCTGCAGTCTTCATCGCAGTCTTTCCGTTGACCTTCTTATCAAATGCATTTGCTCCAACGACAGGAATGCCAAAAGTTCTTCAATATTTCGCAGAATGGAACCCCGTCTCAACGATGGTAGCTGGGTGCCGCGAACTATTCGGCCTCCAGAACATCTTTGGTGTGACCGCTAATTCTTGGCCGAGCCAGAATCCGCTGGAAATGTCATTGATTTATATGGTGATTATCATGGCAATCTTTATTCCGCTCAGCGTGCGGAAATACATCAATACCGCTTCTAAATAGTTTTAATTAACTATAGATCTCGGCGTTGAGAATCTTGACCGAGATATTTTTCCCATTAGGAGCGGTGTAAGACTTTTCATCTCCAACTTTTGCACCCATTACTGCTGAACCCAATGGTGATTTTTCGCTATAGACATCGAGATCTCCTGATGAAATTTCGCGGGATCCAAGCAAGAACTGCATCTCATCGCCCAGAATCTCAACAGTAACTTTCATGCCCGGAGCAACGATTCCATCTGCAGAGGCTGGGGGAGTTCCGATTTCAGCATTTTCCAACATGTGCTTGAGTTGGCGGATACGAGCTTCCATCTTGCCTTGCTCTTCGCGAGCTGCGTGATAACCACCATTTTCTTTGAGGTCACCTTCAGCGCGAGCAGATTCGATTTTCTTCACGATTTCAGAGCGACCTGCAGTTTCAAGGTGCGCCAACTCAGCAGCTAAACGATCTGCTGCTTCTTGAGTTAGCCATGTCTTGCTCATAAGGGGCTAAGGGTACTTTCTTCAGCTACCTGCTGCACGACATTCCAAAACTGCAGCATTAACTGGTGCAATACGGGCCGGAATGGTGCGAGAGATGGTGACACTTGAGTCTTTCGATGCAGGGACCTTGTCTTCGATTTCTCCGACCACATTCTTATCAATATCCCTAGCCACGAGCGTGCAGGTAAGGGGAGAACTCGGATTACGTCTATCAACCTTGTAGGTGATGTCAATGGAGTCGCTCTTCTCATTTTGGAAACTTATAAGAGTCACTCGAATCTCTGGATTTGCAAAGTGCCAAGCGCTCCACAACAGCCACGGCAATCCAATGAGGGAAAGTATTGCTGCTGTGATTTTCCAGCCATTTCTCCGTTTAATCCCGTAGCGCTGCGCCAGTAATTCCTGCGTTTCTGGGGGCAGATTTGAAAAGTTGGCGCTCATGGCAGAATCATGGCATGGAACAACCTGTATTCGACGCTGGAGTTGCTGGCTCAATGACGATGATCTTTCTGACTCTTGCAACAATTATTCTGCTTCGTAGTTTCTATAAGCGATGGAAGCGGATGGATGAGCGTCGTATCAAAGATGAAAATAACTAGCGATACCGCTCTTAAAAAAGTTGGCCTTGCACTGGTTGTTCTCGGCCTATGTGGCGCTTTTATTCGCTTAGGGATATGGCAATTAGATCGCGCAGCTGATCTCAAAGAGTTGCAAAAGCCTTATATAGAACAACCACTTATTCCATTAACTGATATTGCGACTCCATCAACGAATCTCAGCGATAGCGCTATCAATCGCATTGTCACTTTCTCTGGGAGGTATGTTGCGCAATTTGATGCTCCTGGCCAAGAAGATAAATCTGGCGCGGTAGGCACCTGGCTGGTGGGTCTTCTTGAAGTAAACGGTGGTGGAGCAATCCTTGTGGTGCGCAGCGACCAGAAAGATGAACTTCCCAAGGGTGAAGTTAATGTGGAAGGCCGATTGTTGGTTCGCCAATTTGAAGATCGCGCAGATAAGCGCGGGGATCAACTCAGTCGTTTGGATCCTTCGCTCCTCGTTGGAACTTATGATCTACCAGTCTTTGATGGATACGTAGTCGCCCGATCTGAAATTGTTGATGGTACAGCGCTCGCGATTTCTCGCGTTCAGGTTGAACCTGCTCGACCGAACGTGCCGGGTTACTACTGGCAACACATCTCCTATGTTGTTATTTGGTGGCTCATGGCCTTAGTAGTACTTTTTCTACCGCTCTATGGTCGCAGGCGAAAGAGCGAAGCGAAAAGTGAAGAGGAGCGCATATGAACGGCGTCATCAAGCGTTATCGAGTAATGGCTCTCGCAGCCGGCATCATGTCGCTATTGCTCTGGTTTGTAGAGCTGCCCGTTGTCTACCTATTAGATAACCCAGATTTAGAGGCAAAAGTGAAGTGGATTCCCTTTGTCCATGGCTACGTTTACGCTTTCTACGTTCTTGCTGCGATTCACTTCACCGCCCGCGCTCGCTTCACCATTAAGCGAATGATTCTCTTTATTTTGGCAGGCACCCTGCCTGTCGCATCCTTCATTGCAGAGCGAAGAGTCATGAGGGAATTTCCGCTCACATGACGGTCCGCTCCATCATCAAGTCTGCGCTCTATCCCCTCTATGAACATAGGTTGGTGGCAAAACTTGATTTAACTCGGACCCCTCATCACATCGGTGTCATCCTTGATGGCAATCGACGATGGGCCAAGGAAAACCCCTCGAGTTCAGGCGATATCTCATCTTCACGGGGCCATCGCGCTGGAGCAGAAAAGATCATCGAGTTACTTACTTGGTGCGAAGAGACCGAGATCAATGTTGTCACGCTCTGGTTATTGTCCAGCGATAATTTAAAGCGCTCGCATGAAGAGTTGCAATCACTTATCTCCATTATCGGTGAGACCGTGGAAGCGCTTAGTTCCACAGGGCGTTGGAAGATTCACCCCGTCGGATCCCTTGAACTACTTCCCGAAGAGTTGCGTGCGCGGTTGAAAGCAGCAGCGAGCAAGACCGCTGAAATTCCTGGGATTACCGTCAATGTTGCAATTGGTTACGGTGGCCGCCTTGAAATTGTTGATGCGGTGAAGAGTTATATGCACGAGGCAAAAGCTGCTGGAAAAGATCTTGCAGCAGCAGCCGATCAACTCACCGCCCATTCCATCGACCAGTATCTCTACACCGCAGGACAACCTGATCCCGAGTTAGTCATCCGAACTTCAGGGGAGCAACGCCTAGGTGGATTCTTGTTGTGGCAGAGCCACCAATCTGAGTTCTATTTCTGCGAGGCGTATTGGCCAGATTTTCGTCGCGTTGATTTCTTACGAGCGCTACGTTCGTATGCGGCGAGAGAGCGACGCTTGGGTAAATAAAAAACCTCAACCTCTACTTGAGCGTGTCGCCAAAATCCAACCCACTCCAGGATTTACCTTTTGTTCTGACGGCGTCGTCCCCCACTTTTCACATGAAAAGTGCCTGATACAACAGAATAAGAAGGAGTTTCTTGGCCCGTAGTAGCTCCGAAGGACGCAAGACCTACGTCTTAGATACCAGCGTCCTGCTTGCAGACCCCTCCGCCTTCTTCCGCTTCGACGAGCATGAAATCATCATCCCGATCGCTGTTATCGGCGAATTAGAATCAAAACGCGATCACCCCGAACTTGGATATTTTGCCCGAGCCGCTCTACGTCAATTAGACGACTTAAGAATTTCCCACGGCAGGCTCGATAAACCATTGAAAATCACTGCTTCTGGAGGCACTCTCTCGGTAGAACTTAATCACACCGATACTTCTTCACTTCCTCATGGATTCTTACGCGATGGAACTAATGACTCACGCATTCTTGCGGTAGCAAGGAACTTAGTCAGTGAAGGTAAAGATGTTGTCCTGGTAACGAAAGATCTCCCACTTCGCGTTAAAGCTTCTTCGGTAGGAATCACTGCCGAGGAGTACCGGGCCGAACTTGCTCCCAACAGTGGTTGGACCGGAATGGTTGAAGAGACTGTTGGCAGCAAACTTATCGATGCTCTCTATGCGGGCGAGAAGGTCAGTGATCCCCTCACCAAAGATCTTCCTTGCCATACCGGCGTTGTACTTCACTCTGAAAAGGGAAGCGCTCTAGCTCGAGTGACCGCCGACAAGTCGCTCGTTCTGGTTCGCGGCGACAAGAGCGCATTTGGAATTCATGGAAGGTCGGCAGAACAACGGATTGCTCTCGATCTTCTTCTTGATAATGAGATTGGAATTGTCTCCCTCGGCGGTCGAGCGGGAACTGGAAAGTCAGCTCTTGCTCTCTGCGCAGGACTCGAGGCGGTCCTGGAACGTCGCCTCCATAAGAAGATAGTTGTCTTCCGCCCGCTCTACCCCGTCGGCGGTCAAGAACTTGGCTACCTGCCCGGAACCGAAGGGGAGAAGATGTCGCCCTGGGCCCAAGCGGTCTTCGATACCTTGGGCGCATTGGTTTCAAATCAAGTTATTGAAGAGATCATGGATCGTGGACTTATTGAAGTTCTACCTTTGACTCATATCCGAGGCCGCTCACTCCATGATGCCTTTGTCATCGTGGACGAAGCCCAATCTTTAGAACGCGGAGTCCTCTTAACAGTGCTCTCTCGAATCGGCCAAGGTTCTCGCGTTGTTCTGACCCATGACATCGCTCAGCGAGACAACCTCCGCGTTGGTCGCCATGACGGAGTTGTGGCAGTTGTTGAATCCCTTA
>JAPOJL010000028.1 GCA_029978425.1 Actinomycetota bacterium | reverse complement strand
CGATTGGCGCGATTCCTGCGGTGCGTAAGACTGATTATTTACAACATCCTCTCTTTAATTCTTATCACTCGGAAACTTCTATGCTCCGTTATATCCGCTCCCTTTCGGATAGAGACTTGGCGCTGGATCGCACGATGATTCCTCTGGGTTCATGCACAATGAAGCTCAATGCCACGACTGAAATGGAGGCGATTACCTGGCCGGAATTCGCCGACCTACACCCTTTTGCTCCAGCCTCGCAGACTCAAGGAACTCGCCGTTTGATTTCACAACTTTCACAATGGCTCGTGGATATCACGGGCTATGACGCCGTTTCGCTCCAACCTAACGCGGGTTCGCAAGGCGAGTTTGCTGGTTTGCTTGCGATCAAGAACTACCTCGATGGAAAAGGGGAGAGCGGAAGAGATATTTGTTTGATCCCATCGAGCGCACATGGCACAAATGCCGCTAGCGCCGTGATGGCGGGTATGCGTGTAGTCGTTGTTGCGTGCGATGATCATGGAAATGTTTCGATTGATGATCTCAAGGCCAAAATTGCAGAATATGGCTCAGAACTAGCGGCTTTGATGGTCACCTACCCATCTACCCATGGAGTCTTTGAAGCGGAGATCACCACAATCTGCGCCATGATCCATGATGCGGGCGGTCAGGTGTACGTCGATGGCGCAAATCTCAACGCACTTGTTGGACTGGCGCAGCCAGGAAAATTTGGCGCTGATGTTTCTCATCTCAATCTCCATAAAACATTCTGTATTCCTCATGGTGGTGGGGGACCAGGAGTTGGTCCAGTCATCGCACGTAAACATTTAGCGCCATATTTACCGAATCATCCGCTAGACCAGAGCGCTGGACCATTGACAGGTCCTGGCCCCATTAGTGCAGCGCCATTTGGTTCGGCGCTGATTTTGCCAATTTCGTGGGCATATATCCGCATGATGGGCGCTGAAGGTTTAACAAAAGCAACCGCAATAGCGATTCTTTCCGCAAATTACATTGCGAAGAAATTACAGCCATCATTCCCAACCTTGTACACCGGCCAGAACGGTCTGATTGCACACGAATGCATTATCGATCTGCGAGAAATAACGAAGCGGACTGGTGTGAGCGTTGATGATATTGCTAAGCGTTTGATGGACTTTGGATTCCACGCACCGACGATGAGCTTCCCAGTCGCGGGTACCTTTATGATCGAACCCACTGAGAGTGAAGATATCGCCGAAATTGATCGCTTTATCGCCGCGATGCTCACAATTGCAGAAGAGATCGATGAAATTGAGGCTGGCAAAGTAAAGATTGAAGAGTCTGCGCTCCGCCATGCGCCGCACACTGCATCAGATGTTCTGGAGACGGAGTGGTCGCGCCCATATTCACGACACGATGCCGCTTTTCCTGCGGGAGTTGAAACTGGACTTACGCGGCGAGGAAAGTATTGGCCCACCGTCGGCCGCATCGATGGCGCGTACGGGGATAGGAATCTGGTTTGCGCTTGCGAACCGATAGCGAGCTTGGCTATCAATTAGTTTTACTTTACATAATGTAGATTATCGGCTTAATCTCACGCGGAGAAGGCCAAAGAGAACGATCAGTCCCAAAGCCCACATCCAGCTCTCTAGCCGTTGAGCCAGCGTAGTTCTTTCCGGTTCTACCAGGTCAATCTTCATAGTTAGCTGGTCAGGAAGAAATTGTGGCAACGTCGCCAGAACTTTTCCTTGCTCATCTATATGTGCAGTAAAACCAGTCGTACTCACAACGGCAAATTCGCGACCAGATTCGGCGGCTCGAGCTCGAGTGATTTGTAGCTGTTGAGCGGCTTCAGAGCTCTCTCCAAAAGTCGCATTATTTGTCTGAGCGACGAGAAAAGAGCTGCCTCGTGCCCCATCTTTAGCGTGATCATCATCCAAAATCTCAAAGCAGATCAAAGACTGAAATGGCGCTCCATTAACCAGGTGTTTGATCCATTTGTTGCCCGGCAGAAAGTCGTTAACTTGCTCAGCATATGGAGAGATAGCTTCTGCGAGTCGTCGCATCGGCATGTATTCACCGAATGGTGCGAGATCCTGCTTAACGTAACGACTAGCTAATGAACCTCGATTGTTAAGTAGAAGGCTTGAGTTCTTAGGACCCAAATCGGAGCTTTCGACAGCGCCGATGAGTAATGGCGCATCAATCTCGTTTATCAGTTGCACAACCTTTGAATTGGCAATCGGATTCTTGAGTGGATCGATATCGGAAGCATTTTCCGGCCAAATGTATAAATCTGTATCTGGAACTCTTACAGTTGCTTGAATGTGACGGTCCAAGACTCTCATCGCACGATCGTTGAAATTCAATCCGAGATTATCAACCCCACCTTGAATTGCAGTAATCTGTAAATCCGTTTCGCGCAAATCTTTCACAAGAAAATTGATTGCTGCATTTCCGGCAAGAAAAACTATCAGCAGCGCTGCGCCAAATTTACGAGCAGATGTAAATAAAAGCGCGGCTAGAGCAACAATGAGAGAGACGCCTGTGACGCCGATGAAGGGGAAAACGAAATTGATGGAATCAATCTGTGTGAAACCAACTCTTCCCCATCCAAAACCACCAAATGGCGCCTTCATTCTCAACAATTCAATGAGGGTAAAGAGGAGTGCAAAGGAGAACGCGCTCTCCCATCTACGGCTCCATCGAGGGATACCTATCAGAGCAAAAATCAGGCTCTCCCCTATTGCGAGAACAAGCCATGGAATCGATCCAACATAAACCGAGCTCCAATGAAGGAGTGGAAGAAAGAAAGATAATCCTGCAACGAGAGCAAGGATTACTCGATTAAGAAATGGTCTTTCACAGAGTGTGCGAAAAAGCAGAGCAACTCCGAGATACGGAGCAATCCACAACTCAAACGGTGCAAAACCAATCCAGAACAAGATTCCAGATAGAACGGCAAGAAGTAGGTTTACCATTGCAGTGCAGCCATGAGGCGATCAACGCTTGCGCCTAAACCGTAATCTTTTTTCATTGATTCCAGGTACGAACGGTCGCCAGGTCCTGAAGGAATCTTTAGATCTACTTTAGGAAGACGCACATCGAGCGCGCAGGTCACGAGCTTCTCAGCAATCTTGGCATATTGCATATCGGCGAGAATCTTCTTGCGATGTGTGGGATGTAACGATTCGTTTTCAGAGAGTGCAGCATCAATGACATCGTTCATCGATGCAAAGGACTGAGCAATAGCCGCTGCGCCTTTCTCACCGATGCCCTTGATTCCAGTAAGACCATCGGATGTATCACCACGAATCATGGCAAAGAGCGCGTACCTCTCCCCCGGTATGTCATACTTTTGCGAAATCCACTTAAGATCCACCAAATCGTGATTGCTGATGCCCTTGGCTAAATAAGCCACCGCAACATCACGTTTGTCATCGACAAGCTGAAAGAGATCACGATCTCCTGTCACGATTCGAGTAGGACTCTTTTCCTGATACGCGAGCGTTGCAATCACATCGTCAGCTTCGTAATCATCAACACCAATAAGTGGAATGCCGGCCGCCTCGAAGAAGTCGGTGATGATGGGGATTTGAGGGGTCAAAAGATCAGGTTCTGCCTCTTCTTCGCCATCATCATCAACGCGATTGGCCTTGTATTCGGGGAATAGATCAACTCTCCAACTTGGTCGCCAATCTCCATCAAGGCAGAGCGCCATTCGATTAGGTCGGTAATGTGAAACCAAGCGCGCTGTCATATCAATAAAGCCCTTCACGGCATTAATGGGTTCCCCATCAGGTGAGAGCAACGTGTCAGGCATTCCGTAGTAGGCGCGGTACCACAGCGAAGCGCTATCGATTAATAGAAGTGTCATGCTATGACCGCCGAGTACGCAATAACGCCTCTGTCCACTCGCTTCATCGCATCTCTTATCAAATGATGCATTTCAGGTTTCGCGTTAAGAAGTTGTCCAAGTAGATCAATGATCTGACGAATCGCTCGAACAAAATCTCCTACAGTTATTTCAGTCTCACGCAAAATAGTCTGCAAACTATGGCCATTTGCCCAACGATATGCGCTCCATGCTAAATCGAAATTCGGTTCACGTTGAGGCTGAATGCCGTAAGACTCCTCTAAATTCACAATTGTGGCCCACATCTTCGCAACAGGAGGAACGAGCTGTTCTAGAGATTTAGGAAGCCTTGGAGTACGACTGCGCTCTCCCCTGCCCTCGTAAACCAACGAGGAGAGCAATCCGACTAGATCAGGTGGCGTTATGTCATTAAGTATTTCCGAGTTGAGAATCTCCGCCATCAGCAGATCTGTCTCCGCATAGATGCGAGTGAGTATCTCGCCCTTAGGTGTTAATGAATCACCATGAAGATAATTCAAATCAGTAAGGACATCTCCTACTCGATCAAAAGTTCGGGGTATGACATTGGTACGACTCTCCATGCGGTTTGTTAGTCCCTGAGACTCGCGCTCGAGTCGTGCCGCTTTCTCGAATTGTCGAGCATGAGATTCGCGATCCGGACATGGGTGGCAAGGATGGTGCTTGAGAAAACGTCGGTGCTCGGAAATTTCCTCCTCTATTGCTGCATGTGCCTTACGTCGACTCCCAGAAACAACGCGACGTTGCGAGAATTGGTTCTCAAGTTCCTTAATAGCAACTCGTCGCTCCATATACTCTGAAATATCTCCCAGATGACATGAAGCTTCTCCGCGAAGTGATTTCACAGCTTGTTCATTCTTGGTTATCTGACGCGCTAAACCGACAACAGCTTTGTCGGCTTGAAATTGCGCAAATGAGGAGCCAAGAGATTTGCGAGCACGTTCTCTTCCGAATCGTGAGATCAGATTTGCCGTCATGTTATACGTGGGTGAAAAGGAAGAACGAAGTGGGTAGGTGCGAGTGCTGGCTAAACCGGCTGCCATCCCGCTATCAATCTCCTCACTCCACATAATGAGTGCGTTTCCTTCAACATCGATACCGCGTCTGCCTGCTCGCCCAGTGAGTTGGGTGTACTCCCCTGGCGAGATGGTGGCGTGAGTTTCGCCATTCCACTTAACGAGTTTGTCGAGAACTACCGAACGCGCTGGCATGTTGATGCCCAGAGCAAGAGTTTCGGTAGCAAAGACAACTTTGAGTAAACCGCGTTGGAATAACTCTTCTATCGTCTCCTTAAACATCGGCAACAGTCCGGCATGATGTGCAGCAATACCGCGCTCCAGCGCTTGGCTCCACTCATGAAAGCCGAGCACCCCAAAATCTTCATGAGGCAACTCGTGAGTGCGAATGGCGATGATGCGGCGAATTTCTTCCTTCTCTTCCGTATTTGTCAACGAGAGACCTTCACGGATACAGGAGGCAACAGCGGCATCACAACCCGCTCTCGAGAAAATAAAATAGATAACCGGAAGGAAGTTTCTATGGAGGAGTTTCTCCACTACTTCAGGGCGAGTAAGCGACTTAATCGTAGAAAATTTGCTCTCCTTCCAGCTTTTTGAGCCAGAACCTGGGACACGTCGAACCGAATTTCTTTCGAGGCGCACAATTTCAGGATTTACACGACCTTCGTCTACGAATAGATCAAGAATTCGATTCCCAATCAGGATATGTTGATAGAGGGGTACTGGTCTAATTTCACTGAGAACCACTTCTGTCTCACCACGAACCGTTTTCAGCCACTCGCCAAACTCCTCCGCATTGGAAACTGTGGCCGATAGCGAAACAATCTGAATTCGCTCGGGTAGATGAATCAAAATCTCTTCCCAAACAGCGCCTCGGAATTTATATGCTAAGTAGTGCACTTCATCCATGACTACATAACCAAGCTCATTGATTGCTTCAGAATCTGCGTAAATCATGTTGCGCAAAACTTCCGTAGTCATCACGACTACTCGGGCATCGCTATTAATCGAAGAGTCGCCCGTGAGTAAGCCAACCTCGCTTTCGCCGTAAACCTTAACGAGATCCTGATATTTCTGATTTGAGAGAGCTTTGATAGGCGTAGTGTAAAAACAGCGATTGCCATGATGTTCAGCCAAATACGTCGCAAACTCTCCAACTATTGTCTTTCCTGCACCAGTCGGAGCTGCAACAAGAACGCTCTTCCCATCCTCCAGGTGCTGACATCCAATCTCTTGGAAATCATCAAAGGGAAAAGAATACTTCGACATAAACTCAGAGGTGAGCGGATGTTTCTGTCGATTCTTGGCAGCGGCGTAGCGTTCTGCGGGCGATAATGAATTCATAGTCGCCACGTCAGTAGGGCTTTGGGCATGACTCTCGCCTTGATTGGAAGGTTCCCTATTCGCTCGCCATCGGCGTATGCAACGGCATCTGATGTGATCGAAACTTCCTTACCCCGAAGGATTTTCACAGCAGGATGGGAAACATGGCCACCCGAAAAGACCTTAGGAAAAACCTTGAGGAACTCAAATTTAGAGACTGGTCCAAGAACCATGATGTCAAAGAGGCCATCATCCAACTCAGCATTAGGGGTTACCTTCATCCCTCCCCCATAACTAATTCCGTTTGAGACCGCAATCAACATAGCTTTAGTCGTAAAAGAAACCGAATCGACGCGGAACTCGTAGCTTTTAGGTTTGAAAGTGGAGAGCTCGAGAAGAATTGCGATGTTGTATTTCATCCTTCCTCTGATCAGACGCATCCTATTGGCTCGTTCGTTAACAACTGAATCAAATCCAGTGCTGAGAATATCGGCGAAAATCTCATCGTTTACCTGACCAAGATCAAGATGAATAGGTGTGCTTGCAAGATAAGTTTTCAATAACTGCAGTGGAGCATCGAGTGGCAAATTGAGAGACCGTGCAAAATCATTTCCCGTGCCTGCTGGAATCAGAGCTAGAGGAATACTCCTATTTGCCAACTCTTGAACCGCAAGGTGAACCATTCCATCTCCGCCAATCACAAATACGCCGGAGATATGGCTACCGTGTTGGTTGAGAGATTTCTTAAGCGCCTCGGATGCCAATTCGTATGAAGTCGACGTGATGTCCCGATATGGAAGATTGTTTGCATCCAGATAACCCTTGATGATGTGGAGATACTTTCTCCCCTTACCGCCTCCTGATGTTGGGTTGCTTAAGAGGAGCCACATAGTTTTGTAGCCTAAACCTTTCTAAGCTTCAGGAGTGGGTTCTTCTATGGGCGCTACCTCCCCGATTGGAGCAGCTTCATCATCTGCAACCGAACGTGATTTACGGTCACGGCGTTTATCAACGAGCAGACCGATTCCGCCTGATCCGAAGTAGAGGACTATCAAAGGTACTGCGAGCGCTGCCATCGATAGCGGATCTGCTGTGGGCGAGAAAGCCGCCACAAAGAACGTGATGGCAAAAATCGCAAAACGCCAAGGCCGCAGGATTGATTTACCCGAGAGGACTCCCACCAAATTGAGAGAGACTAGAAATACTGGCAGTTCGA